>JAJUFW010000426.1 GCA_029263555.1 Alphaproteobacteria bacterium | reverse complement strand
GGTCAGGGCCCGGCGCCAGCCGGTGAGCGCGGCCAGCGCCGCCGCCGCGGCCGAGAGCGGCGCGGCGGCGGCCCACGGCCCGGTGGCCACGGCCGGCTCAGCCATTTTCGGCGATCTGTTCGGGTTCGGTGCGGCGGATGCGCAGCCGCCGGATCCGTCGCGGATCGGCGTCGACCACCTCGAATTCCAGGCCCTTCGGATGGGTCAGCAGCTCGCCCCGCGCCGGGATCCGGCCGGCCAACGAGAAGACCAGCCCGCCCAGCGTGTCGATGTCCTCGCGTTCGTCATCGTCGAGCACCGGCCCGAAGGTCTGCTCGAACGTCTCGATCGGCAGGCGCGCGTCTGCCAGGAACGTCCCGTCCGCCCGCTCGACCATGCTCGGCGCCTCCTCGATGTCGTGCTCGTCCTCGATCTCGCCGACGATCTCCTCGATCAGGTCCTCGATCGTGATCAGCCCGTCGATACCGCCGAACTCGTCGATAACGAGCGCCAGGTGCTGCCGGTTCTGCCGCATCTCCAGCAGCAGGTCGAGGACCCGCATGGACGGGGCGACGATCATGACGTCGCGCAGGATGTCCTGCAGCGTGAAAGGCTCCTTGGCGGCCACCCTCGCCAGCACGTCCTTGATGTGCACCACCCCGACCACGTCGTCCAGGCTCTCCCGGTAGACCGGGACGCGGCTGTGGATGCGGCGGGACAGGATCTGCAGTGCCTCGTCGGGCGGCGTGTCGACCTCCAGTGCCATGATGTCCGCGCGGGGCACCATGACGTCGTAGGCGGTCAGGTCCTTGAGCCGCAGGATGTTGCCCAGCAGCGTGCGCTCGTGGGCCGCCGCCGGCAGGTCGGGCTCGCTCTGGTCTTCGATCAGTTCCTCGATTGTATCGCGCCAGCTGGCGTCAGACTTGCCGCGCAGGCTTGACTTCAACCAGGTGCGGAACAGTCCAGGGAGCGTTTGGCTTGTTTGGTCGGCCCCGCCGTCGCGGGGCTGTCTACTAACTGAGGTATCAGTCATTCCGGTCGTGGGGATGTAGCCGTCCGGTCGGCCGTCGGGCCGCCCGTCGGACTGTCTTCGGCGTAGGGATCGGCAAGGCCGAACCGCGCCAGGACCGACGCTTCCAGCCGTTCCATGCGGTGGGCTTCCTCGTCGGTCAGATGATCATAACCCAGAAGGTGCAGGATGCCATGGACAACGAGGTGGCGGGCATGGTCCGCCGCGCGTTTCCCCTGGTCCTCGGCCTCGCGCATCACCGTGTCGTAGGCGAGCACGATGTCGCCCAGCATTACGGGGCCGCCGGTCTCGGGCATCTCCTCGCCTTCGGTCAGGGCGAAGGACAGGACATTGGTCGGACGGTCCTTGCCGCGATAGTCGCGGTTGAGCCGCCGGACCTCCTCGTCGTCGGTCAGGACGAGGCCGATCTCGACCGGTTCCCGGGAGCCGTCGACGGCCCCCTCGCCGGCGTCGAGCGCGGCGCGGACGAAGGGCTCGAGCGCCTGCTCCGGATCCTCGAACAGGGTCAGCCACCGTTCGTCCTCGACGGTCACGGCCAAGTCCATCGGCCGTTCGGCGCCCGGCGGCATGAAGTCGTTCCCGGTCATCGGCCCGCCTCCTTCCGGGCGCGGTCGAACGCATCATAGGCGCGGACGATACGGGTGACCAGCGCATGGCGGACCACGTCCCGGTCGCTGAACCGGACGAATCCGATACCCTCGACCCCTTCCAGGATGTCGATTGCGTCTCTCAGGCCCGATCGCGTGCCCGGCGGCAGGTCGACCTGGCTGATGTCGCCGGTGACGACCATGCGGCTGTGCTCACCCAGGCGGGTCAGGAACATGCGCATCTGCATCGAGGTCGCGTTCTGGGCCTCGTCCAGGATGACGAAGGCGTTCGACAGGGTACGCCCGCGCATGAAGGCAAGCGGCGCGATCTCGATCGTGCCGTTGTCGATCTGCTTGGTCACCTGCTCGGCCGGCAGCATGTCGTGCAGCGCGTCATAGAGCGGCCGCAGATAGGGATCCACCTTCTCCTTCAGGTCGCCGGGCAGGAAGCCCAGCCGTTCGCCGGCCTCGACCGCCGGGCGGGACAGGACGATCCGGTCGACCTGGCCGCTGGTCAGCATGGATACCGCCTGGGCGACCGCGAGATAGGTCTTGCCGGTCCCGGCCGGCCCCAGCCCGAAGGTCAGCTCATAGCGCCCCAGCGCCTCGATATAGGCGGCCTGGGTCACCGTGCGCGGGGAGATCAGGCGCTTGCGGGTGCGGATTCCCGCCTCCGGCCGGTTGAAGCTGCCGAGCGGCGAGCCCGGATCCGCGGACGGCTCCTCGCCGGCGAAGCGAACCGCCGTGTCGATCTCCGCCGCGCCCACGGGAAGACCGCCTTCGAGCCGGCTCCACAGGCTGTTCAGCACCAGAAGGGCGCGTTGCACGGCCGGTTCCGGCCCGCGGATCGTGACCTGGTTGCCGCGCGACGCCAGCGACACGCCCAGAAGGTGCTCGATGCGGGCCAGATGGCTGTCCCGTTCGCCATAGAGCAGAGGCACCAGACGGTTGTCGTCGAAGGCGACCGTGACGGTCTGGTCGATGACGGTGGTCAAGCGCGCGCCCCTTCCGGCATCGCGGCCGTTCCTGGCCCGGAGACGTAGATGCCGGTCTCGATCTCTCCGGACAGGCTGTTGGCATGGGCGCCGGTCACCCGGACCGGGACGATCTGCCCCAGCAGCCGGTCGCCGGCTTCGGCGTAGACGGACTGCATGAAGGGGCTGCGGCCCATGAGCTGGCCCGGATTCTTGCCTCGCCGGTCGAACAGCACCTCGACCGTGTCGCCGACCATGCGCCGGTTGAAGGCGATCTGCTGCGCGTCCAGGAGCTGCTGCAGGGCGGCAAGGCGCTCGCTCTTCACCGCCTCGGGCACCTGGTCCTGCAGGCCGGACGCCGGGGTGCCCGGCCGGGCGCTGTACTTGAAGCTGTACGCCTGGGCGAAGCCGATCTCGGTGACGAGGCGCAGCGTGTCGGCGAAGTCCTGGTCGGTTTCGCCCGGGAACCCGACGATGAAGTCAGATGAAAGGGCGAGATCCGAGCGCGCCGCCCGCAGCCGGTCGACGATGCGCCGGTAGGTATCGGCGTCGTGCTTGCGGTTCATGGCTGCGAGAATGCGGTCGGACCCGCTCTGGACCGGCAGATGGAGGAACGGCATCAGCTGCGGGACCGTCGCATGGGCCTCGATCAGCTCGTCGTCCACGTCCCGGGGATGTGAGGTCGTGTAGCGGATCCGCTCGATGCCCTCGATCTCGGCGATCGCCCGGATCAGCCGGCCGAGCCCCCAGATCGCACCGTCCGGCCCCTCGCCGTGAT
>JAJUFW010000613.1 GCA_029263555.1 Alphaproteobacteria bacterium | reverse complement strand
GCCGGCAGGATATCCCGGAACGCTTGCCGCAGGATCCGCTTCTGCTCGGCCCCGCGGATCCGGAAACTGTCCGGAAGGCTGGACACGAAGGCGACAAGCCGGTGATCCATGAACGGCATGCGGGCCTCGATCGAGGCCGCCATCGTCATACGATCGCCCCGCTCGAGCAGGTTGTCCGGCAGCCAGGAGGCCTGGTCGAAATAGAGGATCCGGCGCAGCCCGCTCTGCCCGGGTGCGACGGCGAAGGGCCGGGGATCGGGGGGCCGCTGGGGTGGGGGCAAGGTCCACAAGGCCGCCCGTTCGGCGAAGGACAGCGCGCCGAACCATCGCGGCATCCGCTCCTGCAGGTCGCGCAGGCCGAGGCTCGCGATCAGCGTCTTGGCCCGCCGGAACTGCCAAGGCAGAATCCGGGTCAGCGGCAGGACCAGGGCGCGATGCATCCAGGCCGCGACCACCGACTGATAGGCGGTGACGAAGCGTTCGGCCCGATGCTTCGGATAACCGCCCAGGATTTCGTCCGAGCCTTCGCCCGTCAGCACCATCTTGACGGACTTCGAGGCCTCGCGCGAGAGCAGGTAGATCGGGATGTCAGAAGGTTCCGCGACCGGCGCATCGCGATAGCCGATCAGATCGGGCAGATGATCCATGAGGTCGTTCGCGTCCACGACCAACTCGTGATGATGGGTCGCGAACTTGCGCGCGATCAGCCGGGCATAGCCGGCTTCCGAATAGGCCTGTTCGCGGAATCCGATCGAGAAGGTGTCGATCGGCAGTTCACTGTGGCGGCTCATCAGGGCGACAATCGCCGAGGAGTCCACCCCGCCGGAGAGGAAAGCGCCGAAGGGAACGTCGCTCACCATGCGCAGCCGCACGCATTCGTCCAGCCTGTCGCGGAAGGCTGCAACGGGATCGTCCGGCAGACCCTCATCCGGTCCCTGGGTTGCATCCGGAGGGGTGTAATAGACCCGCTCCTCGAGCCGTCCGTCCCGCCAGACAGCGAGCGAGCCCGGCATCATCTTGCGGATGCCCTCGAACAACGTGTGCGGACCGGGCACGTAGCGCCAGGTCAGGTAATCGTAAACCGACGCGCGGTCCAGACGCGGGGCGACGCCCGGGCATGCCAGCAGCGACTTCACCTCGGAGGCGAACATAAGGCCCCCGTCCCGATCGAGAAGATAGAGCGGCTTCTTGCCGAACGGATCGCGCGCCAGCAGAAGGACCTCCTGCTCGGAATCCCAGAGCGCGAAGGCGAACATTCCCCGGAAGCGGGACACGCAGTCTGGCCCCCAGGCCCGATAGGCCTCGACGATCACCTCGGTGTCGGACTGCGTGAGGAACCGGTGACCCCGCTCCGACAACCGGGCACGAAGATCCTGGAAGTTATAGATCTCGCCGTTGAAGACGATGGTCAGGCGCCCGTCATGGGACGCCATCGGCTGCTGGCCTGTGCCGAGATCGATGATCGCAAGCCGTCGGTGGCCGAGCCCGACCGCGTGCCGCCCGTCGCGGGTCGCGGCCTGCCAATGCCCCTCGCCGTCCGGTCCGCGGTGGGCGACGGCATCGGTCATCGCCTGCAGCGTCCCCTGGTTGGGCGTCGTCTCCGCCCGCCCGATCCATCCCGCGATCCCGCACATGGAGTGTCGTCCGTCGATCCGAGTTGCGGTCCGATGACCCGCCTCGCGCCGCCCCGGGCCGAACCTGAGCGCGAGAGCCCCGGCGGGCACGACGCGGCACTTGGACGGTGTCGCCGCTTGTCCGACGTCGGCTCTGCAACGCGGCCCCGTAGCGAAGGTTCCGCATTGCACAATCGGGGCCGCCGCCCGGTCCCGCGTCCGGCCGGAGCGGAAACCTTCCCTTCCCTAGGACGTTCAACCGGCGCCTTTCTCCGCCAGCAACGGACCGGTCGGCTGCCGGCTCAGGAACGTCGACCGAAATTCCGGGAAGGTCCATGGGCTACAGGATCGCCGTGTTGCATCAGGGATTCGTCCCGACCTATCGGAAGGCGTTCTTCGAACTGCTCAACCGGACCAGCACGTCGGAATACGTTGTGTTTCACGGCGATCCGCCCGGCGATTCAGGATTGGTCGCCGCCGCGGAACCCTACGACTTCCCCAATGTCCGGGTGGTCAACCGGGAGATCCCGATCGGGCGCTGGCGCGCGATCTGGCAGCCCGTCGTCCGGCAGATCGCGAGGGGCGACTACGACGCCGTGGT
>JAJUFW010000044.1 GCA_029263555.1 Alphaproteobacteria bacterium | reverse complement strand
ATCCAGGTGTTCGACGCCGGGATTGGCGATCACGTTCATGCGCAGTTTCGCCGGCAGCGTCGAATATTCCTTGTCCGAGGCCAGGTGCACGAAGCGGTAGTAGATGTTGTTCATGCCCATGATCGCCGCCGCTGCCTTGGCTGCGTTCTGGGCCTCGGGGCTCAGGTGCTGGGCGGCTTCGGCGGCGATCGCCTTGATCACCTTGCCGTTGCGGGAGGCAAGCGCCGAGGCGAGCGCCGTGCCCCAGATCTGCTGCGCGCTCAGGCCGGGCGTGGACAGCACGTTGGAAAGGTTGAGCTTCAGGTCCTTGGCGTAGTCGGGGAGCGCCGCCTTCAGATCGTCGATCGACATGGGGCTATGGTCCTTGGAAATGACTGCAGGTTGAGAGTTCGGGACGTTGCCGCGAAAAGGGCGAACGAAAACGGGGCGGGAGGCCGCTGCCTCCCGCCCCCTTCGTCCGGCCTGGGATCCGGCAGCGAAGCGGTCAGGCGACCTTGAGCGTCGCCTGGCCCTTTTCCCAGTTGCAGGGGCAGAGCTCGTCCGTCTGCAGGGCGTCGAGCACCCGCAGCACCTCGTTCGGGTTCCGGCCGACATTGAGGTCGTTGACCGACGCGAAGCGGATGATGTTGTCCGGATCGACGATGAAGGTCGCCCGCAGCGCCACGCCCTCGTTCTTGTCGAGGATGCCGAGCGCGGTCGACAGCTCACGCTTCAGGTCCGCCAGCATCGGGAACGGCAGGTCCTTGAGGTCGGCGTGATTCTGGCGCCAGGCGAGATGCACGAACTCGCTGTCGATCGAAACGCCGTAGACGACGGCGTCGCGGTCCTCGAACTCGCCGTTCAGCTTGCCGAAGGCGGCAATCTCGGTCGGGCAGACGAAGGTGAAGTCCTTCGGCCAGAAGAACACGACTTTCCACTTGCCCGGCGCGGAAGCCCGGCTGATGTCAGCGAAGGCGTTCTTCGGATCGGTCGAGACCACTGCCTTGAGGTTGAAATCGGGGAAGGTATCGCCGACGGTCAGCATCCAGGTTACTCCTGTGTTGGAATTTGGAATGGTTCTAATCAACACGATTGGTCAGGGGTTTCCTATCGATTTAGCGGAACTCTGTGATAGGTTCCGGCTATGAACCGCGCGATTACCCTGAAACAGTTGCGTTACCTGGTTGCCGTGGCCGATACGCGGCATTTCGGTCAGGCTGCTGCACTTTGTCACATCAGCCAGCCGAGCCTCAGCGCGCAGATCCAGCAACTGGAAGAGACGCTGGGCGCAAAGCTGTTCGAGCGGTCGCGCCGGCGCGTCGTGCCGACGCTGCTGGGCGAGACCATGGCCGACCGGGCCCGGCGCGTGCTGGCCGAGGTGGACCAGATGGCGGCGCTCGCACAGGCCGCGGTGCGGCCGCTCGCAGGGCCGTTCCGGCTGGGGGTCATCCCGACGCTTGGCCCCTATTTCCTTCCCCGCGTGATGCCGCGGCTGCGGAAAGCCTATCCGGAGCTGCGGCTCTACCTACGGGAGGACCTGACCGAACGGCTTCTGGACCGGCTGGTCCGGGGCCATCTGGAGGCGGCGCTGCTGGCGCTTCCGGTCGGACGGTCCGACCTGGTCGACCGTCCGCTGTTCGACGAGCCCTTCCTGGTCGCCGCCCCGCAGGGACATGGAATCGCGGCCAAGCGGAGCGTGGACCAGGACGACCTCGCGGGCGAGAATCTTCTGCTTCTGGAGGACGGGCATTGCTTCCGCGACCAGGCGCTCGAGGTCTGCCGGCTTGCCGGACGGCCGGCCGAGGACGGCTTCGCCGCGACCAGCCTGGAAACGCTGCGCGAGATGGTCGCGAGCGGCATCGGCATCACCCTTCTGCCCTCCCTCGCCTGCTTCGGCCGTCCCCCGGACGATTCCCTGACGATCCGCCCGTTCGCCGACCCGGCGCCGGTGCGCCGGATCGGCCTGGTCTGGCGTCGGAACGCGGCACGGACGGGCGACATCGCGCTACTGGCCGACTTTCTTGCCGGCAACCTGCCTTCGGGCGTGACCCCGGTCCTGGCCGCCCGGCCCGACCAGGGCGAGCGCGTGGCATAGGCGTTGACCGTTGTTCCATATTCGGGATAATTTCCCGGATATGGAACAACATCTCCCGGATCGTCCCTCGATCGACCAGCGGATCGCGCAGCGGCTGAAAAGCCTGCGCCTCGAGCGCGGCTGGTCGCTGGAGGAGCTTGCCCGGCGCAGCGACGTCAGCCGGGCGACCCTCTCGCGGCTCGAAAACGCGGAGGTCAGCGGGACGGCAAGCGTCCTTGGCCGCCTCTGCGCCGCCTACGGCCTGCCGATGTCGCGCCTGATGCACATGGTCGAGGAGGCGTTCGCGCCCCTGCTCCGCCCGGAGGACCAGCCCCTGTGGTCCGATCCCGCGATCGGCTTCCGGCGACGCTCCGTCTCTCCGCCGGCCGCGACGCTCGCGGCGGAAGTCCTGGAGTGCGAACTGGATCCGGGAGTCCGCATCACCTATGACCGCCCGCCCCGCGACGGGCTGGAGCACCACCTGCTGCTTCGCGAAGGGCGGCTCACCGTCGAGCTGGACGGCCGGAGCCATGCCCTGCTGCCGGGAGACTGCCTGCGTTACCGGCTCTTCGGGCCGAGCGTGTTCGTGACGCCCGCGGACAGCCCGGCCCGATACATCCTCGTCATCGTCTGAGATCCCGCCCATGGACCGAACGACAGCTCCGACAATCGCGATCCTCTCGGCCGGCGAGTTGGAAGCCCGTCTCGGCGAATTCGGGGAGCTTCTCCGCGCCTGTGTCGAGGACGGCGCCAGCATCGGCTTTGTCCTTCCGTTCGGGCAGGCGGAAAGCGTGGCGTTCTGGGAACAGCGGGTACTGCCCGGGGTCAGGGAAGAGTCGGTGGTGCTTCTGGCGGCGCTGCTGGACGGCAGGGTCGCCGGCTCCGTCCAGCTTGGCTGCGACACCATGCCCAACCAACGCCACCGCGCGGAGGTCCGAAAGCTTCTGGTTCATCCCGCCTTCCGCCGCCGTGGCATTGCCCGGCGGCTGATGGCCGCGCTGGAGACGCTGGCGATTCGGCACGGCCGGACGCTGCTGACCCTGGACACGCGCACCGGGGACAGCGCCGAGCCGCTGTACCGCTCGCTCGGCTTCCGCACCGTCGGCGTCATTCCCGGATATTGCCGCGACACGATCCTCGAGCGGCTGGATCCGACCACCATCATGTACAAGCAGCTGGGGCAGCCGGCGCATCCCTGAGGCCGCCGGGCCTGTCCCCTCCGGCAAGGCCCGTCATCGGGGACCGGCGTCCCGGGCCATCCGGAAGGACAGCTGGGCCACCAGCCCGGCGCCGAGCAGGGTGATTCCGGCCGCCGACGCGGGATCGCCGCCGATCCCCGCGAGGGAGGCGCACAGCGCGCCGATGACCATCTGCGCGAAGCCATAGAGGCCGGATGCGGAGCCGGCGACCAGCGGATCGACGCTCAGCGCCTGGGCCAGCGCGGTCGGCGACGCGATCCCGCCGCCATATGTCAGGACCAGCAGGGAAAGGACGGTCACCGGCACGCTGAGCGCACCGGTCAGCACCGAGCCGAGGAAGGCGGCGGCTGCCGCGCAGCTCAGAAGATTGCCGAAGACCATCAGGCGAGCGAGCGGCACCTTGCCGATCAGTCGGCTTGCCGTGAGGCTGCCGAGCCACATGCCCAGAAGGTTCAGGGCAAGGTAGAACCCGACTGCGTGCGCCGGCACGCCGAGCTGGTCGACGAAGATGTACGGCGCGGCGCCGACAAAGGCGTAGAGCGAGGTGGTGGCGCATCCGCCGCCGATCGCGTAGCCCAGAAATCTCGGGGACTTCAGGAGATGCCCGTAGCCCCGGATCACGGTCATCACATCGTGCCCCTGCCCGCCGCCCGTTTCCGGCAGGAGACGCCAGGCGAGGAGCAGGTTGACGGCGCCGAGGGCGCAGAGCGCGACGAAGATCGACCGCCACCCCGCGATGAGGGCGAGCCCCGAACCGATGAGAGGCGCCAGGCCCGGCCCCACGATCACCATCATGTTCATGAGCGACAGTTTCCGGGCGGCGTCCCCGCCCGATGCGCTGTCGCGCACGATCGCCCGTCCGAGGACGAGGCCGGCACAGCCGCCCAGGGCCTGCAGCAGCCTGGCGGCGATCAGCATCCGGACCGTCGGTGCCAGCAGGGCCGCGAAACCGGCGAGCGCATAGACGACCATGCCCCCGATCAGCACCGGCCGGCGCCCGAAATGGTCGGAAACCGGACCGTAGATCAGCTGCCCCAGCGCCAGGCCTCCGATGTAGAAGCTGAGCGTAAGCTGCATGGAACCTGCGCTGGCGCCGAGTTCCGCCCCGGCGTCGGGCAGGGCCGGCACGAAGATGTGGAGGGCGAGTGTCCCGCTCAGGGTTATGAGGGCGAGCATCCAGAGAGGGACGCGTGCGGCGACGCCGGACGAAAGGGCCGCCGCTTCGTCGGATCGGGGGGTCATCTCGGCTGGCCTTCTTCGTTCAGGCGGAAGAGCGCAAGACAGACCGCCTCCAGCACCCGTCTCGCGGCGGCGACATCCGCCGGATCCAGCCCTGCCAGGACCAGCCGCCGGACATCCTCGGACACGGTTTCGACCTGCCGGACCAGAGCGCGTCCCGGCTCGGTGATCATGATGGCCTTGGCCCGACGGTCGCAGGCGTCCTCCCGCCGCTCGATCAATCCCGCCTCTTCCAGCCCGCCCAGGATCCGGACGACCGACGAGCTGTCGAGCGACAGCGCCGCCGCCAAATCCTTCTGGCGCATGGGCGCGTGGGCCTGCGAGAGATGCAGAAGCGGCGCCCAGGTCGCTTGCGTCAGGCCGTATTCCTGGAGCCGCAGGTCGACCGCGCGGCGCCACTGCCGCGCGGCGAGGCCGATCAGGCTGCCGAACCGCCTGTCGGAGAGATCCGGATCGGCGCCCTTCCGCGGTCCGCTTTCGGGTAAGCTGGCTTGCATGGCATCCAATTAGTTGTCATGCAAACCATCTGCAAGGCCCGGCGCGGCATGCCTGCCCTGACGGAGGCGGAGGTCAGGAAGGGCGGGATCCGGAAGCGCGACCGGCCTTCCCCAGGTCCGCCGGCTCGCGTCCGGAGAGGCCCGGATCGATATCGTTCCGCACCCGATCCCCCTGTTTTGCCAGGATCCTGCGCCCCCTTCCGGATAGGATCGGATCAATGGTCTGCCGCTCAGGGAGGAAACCATGACTGTCCCGACCCGCGCCCGAGACCGCATCACCCAGTCCAATCCGGCGGGCACCGACGGCTTCGAATTCGTCGAATACGCTGTCCCCGATCCCGCCGCCCTGGCCCGGACCTTCGGGGGTATGGGCTTCAGGGCCGTCGCCCGACACCGCTCCAAGGACGTGACCCTCTACCGCCAGGGCGACGTGAACTTCATCGTCGACGCCGAACCCGACAGCTTCGCCCAGGCCTTCGCCCGGGTGCACGGCCCTTCCGTCTGCGCGATCGCGTTCCGGGTCGCGGACGCCGCCTACGCCCATCGGCGCGCGGTCGAGCTGGGCGCGAAGCCGGTCGAGGGCAGGATCGGCCCGATGGAGCTGAACATCCCGGCCATCGAAGGGATCGGCGGTAGCCTGATCTATCTGGTCGATCGCTACAGCGATGGCGGGACCATCTACGACATCGACTTCGAATGGATCGCAGGGGAGGAACGGCGGCCCGCCGGCGTCGGCCTGACGGCGATCGACCACCTGACCCACAACGTCCATCGCGGCCGCATGGATGTCTGGGCCGAGTTCTATGCCCGGCTCTTCAACTTCCGGGAGATCCGCTATTTCGACATCGAGGGCAAGCTCACCGGCCTGAAGTCGAAGGCGATGACCAGCCCGGACGGCAGGATCCGGATCCCGATCAACGAATCCGCGGGCGTCGCCGGACGCGTCGACCAGATCGAGGAATATCTGAAGGAGTACAAGGGCGAAGGAATCCAGCACATCGCCTTGGCCACCGAGGATATCTACGGAACGGTCGAAGCCCTGCGCCGGATCGATGTCCGGTTCATGGATGCGCCCCCCGATACCTATTACGAGATGCTGGAGGAGCGCCTGCCCGGACATGGCGAGGACGTCGAGCGGCTGAAGCGGAACGGGCTTCTGCTGGACGGCGCGCCCGGAGGCGGCCTGCTTCTTCAGATCTTCACCCGGACCGTGATCGGGCCGATCTTCTTCGAGATCATCCAGCGCAAGGGCGACGAAGGCTTCGGCGAAGGCAATTTCCGCGCGCTGTTCGAGTCGATCGAGCGCGACCAGATCAGGCGCGGCGTGCTGAAGGATTTGAGCTGAGGATCAGTAGTCCCACTCCATCCTGACGCCGACCCGGCTGCTGCTGTCGCCGCCGATATCGCTTTCGATCGTGATATGGGGGGTGACCTCGATCTCGACGGTGGCCCGGCTGCCACCCCCGCTGCCGGTCGACTGCGACCCGGTCAGCCCCTGGCGAACGCCGACGAAGACGCCGTCGGCGATGTATTTGCCGGCGCTGAGGCTCGTTTCTCCGCCGGCGCCGGCTTCGACCGACAGCCGGTCCAGCCCTACGGCGGTGCGGACATCGCCTAAGAGCCCGCCCCCGTTGCTCATTCCGGTCAGCGTCGCGACCGACTGGGCAAGCTGCACGGCCTCGAACGCGTTGAGCTGGCCGGTCGCCTTGCCGAACAGGATGCGGGCCAGGATCTCGTCCTGCGGCAGGTCCGGGTCCGAGGAGAAGCTGATCCGGGGGGCCGAGGCGGTGCCCGCGATCTCGATCCGCGCCAGGATGTCGCCTGCCCTCCCTGCGGCGAGAAAGTCCAGCACCGGGTCGATCCGGCTTCCGCCCGCGAGCGTGACGTTACCCCGTTCGAATTCGTAAAGGTTGCCCAGCAAATCGAAGGTACCCTGGCGGAGGCTGAACCCGCCATCGATGTCCGGCGCCGCGCTGGTCCCCCTGATCGCTAGGTCGCCGCCCATCTCGGCATCGAGGCCCCGACCCCGCACGTAAAGCTGCTGGTTTGCCGTCACCCGGACGTCGAGGGAAGCGACGAATCCGCCACCCTCCGCCGCCGCGGCCTCTGCCGCCGCTGCCTCCCGCAGGCGCGCCTCCACTGCCGGAGGGGCGTTGAGCTCGGTCACCGGGATCGTCGGGGCCGACGGCGGCATGGTGCTCGGGATCCGGATCTCCGCCTGCTCCACGGTCACCGTCCCGGACAGGAGCGGCTGCTGGAGCAGGGCGCCCGCGATCGCTAGGTCGGCGCTTGCCCGGGCGGCCACCAGCGCGCTGTCGACCAGGTCGGCCTGCCGGAGCTGCAGCCGGAAATCGGCCGGCAGCCCCGCCGCCGGGTCGATCCTGATCGTTCCCTGCCCGGACAGCGTGCCCCCGTTCGGCGTGAACCCGTCGAGAGACACCAGCCGGATCACGTCGCCTTCGGCCGTGAGCACCGCCTCGATCCCCGAGATGTCCGTGCCGTTCACACTGTTGCGGTAGGTGCCTTCGGTGAGCCGGACGTCGCCCATCCCGACCGGTTTCTCGATGGTTCCGCCGAGGCGAAGGCCGATGTCGACGGTGCCGCCGACCTCGTCCGCGCCGCCCGCCAGCAGGGGATTGGCAAGAGCGAGGTCGAACTGTCCGTCGAGCGTGGCCTCGACCGCCGCGTCGGGACGCAACTCCGGCACGCCGCCCGGCCCGGCCGGCAGGGCAAGGGCCGCGGTCACGGCGAGCTCGCCGCCCCGGGGTATCGTGAGCCCCGTCCGTGCCTCCAGCCGCCCGTTCCGCCAGGATCCGTCCAGCATCACGTCGAGAGGATCGATGCCGGCCGCTTCCGTTTCGGCCATGCGCACGCCCCGGGCGGCGAAGGAGAACCGGGCCTGCGGAGCGGATCGCGATCCGGAAAGCCGGGCCTCCCCGTCGAGCACGCCGCCGAGCCCGAGTTCCGGCGCGGCGAGCGCCGCAAGGCCGAGAGGCAAGCGCGTCACCTGCAGGCGAAGATCGGCGGTTTCACCGTAGCGGCCGGAAAGAGCGATCAGCCCCCTGCGCAGGGCCAGCTCCAAACCGTCGACCGCAAGCCCGGCGCCGCCGAAGGTGAGTGCCGCCGCCTGCGTGAGGCTGACTCGTTCCCGGCGATAGCGTCCCTCGAATGATTCGAGGACGACCCGCAGGTCCTGGTCCCGGCGGCCGATCGTCGCCTCGGCAGCGAGCCCCAGCTGCGCCCCCTCGGCGCGCAGGCTTACCCCCAGGGCGTCCAGCGGTCCCGCCGCCCGGAGCGACACCGTGTCGAGGGACTGTCCGCCGCCCGCCACCCTGCCAGCGGCAAGATCGGCCGCAATGACCGGCCGCGCCAGGGCATCATCGACCGTTGCCCGAAGTTCCGCCGTCCCGATCCGCACCGCCTGCCCGAGCGCAATCCGGCGCGCCTCCAGGCCGGCTTCGACCCGCTGCCGCCCGTCCGTGGCGGAAAGGGCGATGTCGAGATCGGCGCTGCCCGCGAGAGGCTGCCCCGCAAGGCCGGAGAAATCGGCAAGATTGCCGACCCCGCCCGCAATCGTGCCGGACACCAGGCCGGTCGGCTCCAGCCTCAGCGAACCGGCGAGATCGAGACTGCCGAAGGCGACCGACAGCCCGTCGACCGCCGTCGTCCCGTCGGGTGCACGGTCAAAATCGGCCTCGGCGCGAGCGGGCATGCCCTCGACCGTCGCCTCAATCCGCACCGACCCGGCCGGGGCGGCCAGCAGATTCCGTACCGTGAGATCGAGCCTGGCCTCCGGAACGCTGCGGCCCGCGGCCACGACATCGGTCGCGGTCAGGGACGCTTCCGCCGTCGGCTGATCCAGCGGCCCGGAAACATTGCCGGACGCGGCGACCGTGCCGGCGAGGGCCGGGTCCGCCGAGGCCAGGTCGGGCAGGGACAGCGACCAGTCGAAGGCGATGCCGCCGTCCGCGACAATGCCCGCGACCTCGGCCCGCATCCGCTCGGCATCGATCACCAGCCCGGACAGATCGACCGTCCCGGCCGGATCGAAGGATCCGCGCCCGTCGATCCGGGTCCGCGCGCCGAGGAGCCCGTCGACCTGCGGAATCCCGGTGACCGGGTCCTCCAGCTCACCCTTCAGCGTCGCCGTGACGGTCCGGCCCTGTGACCGGGCGTCGAAGTCGAGGAACGCCCGCCCGCTGACCGGCCGCCCCAGAAGTCCCTGGAGTTCCGACAGGTCCGGCAACTCCGCACGGGCCCGGAAACCGGGCGTGGCAAGACCCCAGTCGCTCAGCTCGCCCGCGGCGGTGAGCCGGCCGGACGGAAGGGTCACCTCGAGCCGCTCCACCGACACGTCCCCGGAGGGCGAAAACGCGCCGTCGACAGCCCATTCGACCGAAGACCCGACCAGCGTGTCGACGCCGTCCGCGCCGAGGGTCAGGCCCTCGATACTGCCGCTGGTGGCGAGGCCGATCCGGGTCCCGGCATCGGCGAAGGGTCCGGACGGCCGGACCCGGGCGGTCCCCCGCAACCGGTCGAATGCCGCCCCGGGAAGGGCGACGAAACGCCCATCGACCGCGGCATCCATATCGGGATGGGCCAGCCGACCGGTGATCCGGCCGTCCACCGCCAGGCTGCGCCAGCCGGCGCCGGGCATCAGCCCGGAAACGGCGTCGGGCGACCCCGCCTCGAGTCGGTAGGAAAGGGCGACCGTCTCATCGCCGGGATCGAACGTTCCGTCGACGGCCAGAACGGCTGCCGGAGCCTCGAGCCTGAGCGTTTCGACCCCGATCGGGCCCGTCTCCGGCAGGGCCAGCGAGGCGGTCAGCCGGACTGCGTTGCCGACGAGCGGCTGGAGATCGCCGGGAAGAAGACGGGCGATGTCGGCCTCGGCTTCGATTTCCAGCCGCCGCCCGGCCGGCGCCGCCACGATCCGGGCGTCCGCCCCGGCGCGCACGAGATCTCCTGCCGTCGCGTCCAGCCGGCCCCGCCAGTCGTCGAGCACGCCCCCGCCGGCAAGCGCGATCCGGACCGGCGGAAGGCCGGGCAGATCGGCCAGCCGGGCGATCAGCCCGCCGGCGGGACCGTCCACCTCGAGATCGACCGACAGCTCCTCCGTTTCGGGGACGAAGCGAAGATCGAGGTTCGCCCCGTCTGCGGCCCCGTCTGTCCGGGCGACCGCAAGCCGGGCCTCCAGCCCGTCGGAGGGATCTCCCAGACGCGCCTTGCCGTCCACCCTCAGCGCGACCGCCTGGCCGAGAAGCGCTTCTCCCAGTGCGACCTCGTCGATCGCGAGGCGGTCGAGCTCGACCGCGACCGGCAGTCTCGGCAGCAGATCGCCGGAGGGTTCCTCCGACGGCTCCGACGCTGCCGACGCGACGGGTGCCCGTTCGATCCGGATCGATCCCGCCTCCACAGCTTCCACGTGAAGCACGCGGCCCAGGAGGTCGAGCGGCGACCAGTCGAGCCGGACGCGGTCGACCTGCAGCCAGATGCCGTCGCGGTCGGCGATCGCGAGGTCGGTCACGGTCATGTCGCCGGGAATGAAGCCTTCGATGGCGCCGATCCGGATCGAGAAGTCCGGCGATGTCGTGAGGTTCTCGATCATCCGGGCGAGCTGCCGCTTTCCCGGCCCTGTCTGGACGAGGCCCAGCACCAGCGCGATTGCCAGGACCGGGATGCCCAGCAGGGTCAGCGGCAGGAGGAGACCACCTTCGTCGATGTCACGCTTTGGGGTCGCCAAGCGGAGCTTGCCCAGCAGTACCTGAGCAAAGGTCGCGGTGCCTACATCGAAGGACGCCTTCAGATGGACACCTGGGACGACAAGCAAACCGGCCAAAAGCGCAGCAAGCTCAAGGTCGTCGGCGAGAATCTT
>JAJUFW010000488.1 GCA_029263555.1 Alphaproteobacteria bacterium | reverse complement strand
GGCGACCCATGCGCCATTGCGCGTCGTCGGCCGGATGTTCAAGGGCCCCGCGGCTCATTCCCCGCCCGTGGCGGGCTCATCCGCGCGCTCGCCGTCCCAATAGTCCAGCCGCTCCCCGTTGCGGAAAATCGCGCGGTCGAGCGCGCGCACCATCACCTTGCCGGAATCGGGATAGACGCAGACGTCGCCCGGAACGTGGTCGCCGATCATGATGAAGCGGAACGGCGCATCGCCTTCGTTGACGAGGCAGTGGCCGGCAGTTTGTCCCGCCGGGAACCCGACATAGTCGCCGGCCCTGATCCGATGGCGCTCGTCGCCCAGGCGGAGCGTCGCTTCGCCTTCCAGCGCGATGATGTGCTCCTCCTCGCCCAAATGGTAGTGGAAGGGAACGGACTGCTTTCCCGGCGGCAGCTCCTCGACGGAGACGCCGATCTTCCGGCCGTCATTGCGGGTGTCGGAGAGGACGCGGTAGCGGCTCCGGAAGCGCTCCCCCTTGCTCCATTCCGTCCACGGCAGGTCGTCGATCGCAATGGGGCCCTTCGGTTTTAGCTGGTCGGTCATCGTCCATTCTCCGTCGCCGATGGCAGGGGGCATAATGCCTTCATGACCTGCGGCGGATCCATCGGGATCGGGCGTCCCGCGGCGCGCTCGAGGCGGCCGCCCATCAAGGAACGCGGACGGGCGGTGCTGGTTTGAGACGTTCAGGCGGCCGTCAGGACGGCCGCTCCCCACGCCCGAATACTCATCCTGCCAGTCTTAAGGAGGCGCCCATGGCTCAGACCCGTTTCGCCCCGCCGGGCCCGCTGGGGTTCGGCGGCGCCCCGCTCGGCAACATGTTCGTGGCCGTCGACGAGGCGACGGCCGAAGGGGCGCTGAGGGCCGCCTGGGAAACCGGCGTCCGCTATTTCGACACCGCGCCCCATTACGGCAGCGGCCTGTCCGAGCACCGGTTCGGCCGGGTGCTGCGCCAGTTCCCCCGCGACGACTACGTGCTGTCGACCAAGGTCGGCCGGCTGTTGAAGCCCGACGAAGTCCCGCCGGAAAACCCGCCCTTCGTCGAGACCCTGCCGTTCCGGGGGGTCTATGACTACAGCTATGACGGTACGATGCGGTCGATCGAGGACAGCTGCCAGCGCCTGGGGCTTTCCCGGGTCGACATCGCCTATATCCACGACGTCGCGGCGGACCATCATGGCGACGCCTGGGAGGAGCAGTTCCGCATCGCGATGGACGGGGCGGCCCGTGCGCTGATCCGCCTGCGCGAGGAGGGTGTGATCCGCGCCTGGGGCCTGGGCGTCAACCTGACCGAACCGTGCGAGCGGGCGCTGGAGCAATCGGATCCGGACGTCTTCCTGCTGGCCGGGCGCTACTCCCTGCTGGACCAGCCGGCGCTGGACCGCCTGTTCCCGGCCTGCGAGGAACGCGGTGTTCACGTGGTGGTCGGCGGCCCCTACAATTCCGGCCTGCTGGCCGGCGGGACGAATTACGAGTACCGGCCGGCGCCGTCCGAGATGATCCGGAAACGCGACCGGATCGCGGATGTCTGCCGGCGCCACGGTGCCGATATCCGGGCGGCGGCGCTGCAGTTCTGCGCGGCCCATCCGGTGGTCGCCGCCGTCATCCCCGGCGCGAAGAGCGCCGACCGCGTCCGGGCGAACGCGGAGCTGATGGCGGCGAAGGTGCCGGCGGCGCTGTGGGACGAGCTGAGGCGGGAAGGGCTGCTGCCGGAGAACGCGCCGACGCCCGGCGGCTGATGGAAGGAGGCGAAGCCGAATGGACCAGCATCCCGCGATCGCGCCCGGCCACGTGGCCGTCGTGACCGGCGCCGCAAGCGGCATCGGCCTTGCGGCCGCCCGGCGCTTCGCCTCGGCCGGCATGCGGGTCGTCGTCGCCGATATCGACAGCGACGGTGCCGAACGGGCCGCCGCCGCGATCCGGGAGGAGGGCGGAACGGCGCTGGCGGTCTCGGCCGACGTCGCCCTCCGCGCCGATATCGAGCGGATGAAGATGGAGGCCGACCGGGCGGGGCCGGTGACGGTCCTGATGAACAATGCGGGGCGCGAGGGCGGCGGCGCCCTCTTCGCCGGCGAGGAGGTCTGGCAGCGGACGATCGGGACCAACCTCTGGGGCGCGATCCACGGCATCCAGGTCTTCGTCCCCGGCATGATAGCGGGAAGCCGGCCGGCTGCGATCGTGAACACGGGATCGAAGCAGGGCATCACGCTGCCGCCGGGCGACACCGCCTACAACGTGAGCAAGGCGGCGCTGAAGGCGTTGACCGAATCGCTGGCCCATGAGCTTCTGGATACCGGCGGCCGGGTCACCGCCCATCTGCTGATCCCGGGCTTCACCTATACGGGCTTCACCCGCGCCCGGGGCGCGACGGAAAAGCCGCCGGGCGCCTGGACGCCCGAGCAGGTCGTCGACGCCCTGGCGGAGGGAATGGCCCGGGGGGATTTCTATATTCTCTGCCCGGACAACGAGGCGACGCCGGAGATGGACGCCCGGCGCATCCGCTGGGCGGCCGAGGACATCATCCTGAATCGTCCGGCCCTGTCGCGCTGGCATCCCGGCTATCGGGACGCCTTCAAGGCATTCATGGACGGTACGGACCGAGCCGGGAAGCCGGAGACGGACCCGGACACAGGATAGAGGTGAGCAGATGGTAAAGGTGGTGCGGGTGCGGACGCCGGGCGGGCTGGACCGCCTGGAGGTGACCGAGATGGAGGATCCCGGCGCGCCGGGGCCGGGCGAGATCCGCGTGCGCGTGCACGCGAGTTCGCTGAATTTCCACGACTACGGCGTCGTCACCGGGATGCTGCGCCCGAAGGACGGGCTGATTCCCATGGCCGACGGCGCCGGGGTGGTGGAGGCCGTCGGCGACGGCGTCACCGAGTTCGC
>JAJUFW010000069.1 GCA_029263555.1 Alphaproteobacteria bacterium | reverse complement strand
GGTCGTGCTGGCGGCTTTCGTGATCGGCGGCGGGCTCGCCGGCCTGGCCGGGCTTATGTGGGGCGGGCGCTACGGCCAGATCGACCCCTTGCTCGGCTTCGTGCCGGGGCTGAAGGCCTTTGTCGCCGCGGTGATCGGGGGCGTCGGCTCGGTTCCGGGCGCCATGTTGGGCGGGTATCTCCTGGGCATGGCGGAGGTGCTGTTCGTCGGGCTCCTGCCGCCCCAGTACGCCTCCTTCCGGGACGCCTTCGTCTTCGCGCTCCTGATCCTGATCCTTCTTGTGCTGCCGAACGGGCTGCTCGGCCGCCCGGAGGAGGAGCGCGCATGACCGGGGGCCGCCTGGAGCTCCTCGTTCTGGTCGCCGGCCTCGGCCTCGCGGCCGCGCTGGCGAACGCGACCCTCGGCGCTTACGAGCTAACGCTGATCGGCTTTGCCGGGATCAACGTGATGCTGGCGGTCAGCCTCTCCTTCTCGAACGGGCTGACCGGCCTGTTCTCGCTGGGGCATCCGGCCTTCATGATGATCGGCGGCTACATCGCTGCGGTCCTGACCTATCCGGCGAACCGGAAGGCCTTCATGCTGCCCGACCTGCCGCCCTGGCTAGCCGGGGCGGAATGGGGCTTGCTGCCGGCGACCATCGCCGGGGCGGCGGGGGCCGCCGCCGTGGCGGTCGTGGTCGGATTCCCGGTCCTGCGGCTGCGGGGCCACTATCTCGCGGTCGCGACGCTCGGCCTTATCATCATCGTCCGCGTCCTCATCAACAATGCCGACGGCCTGACCCGGGGCGCCCTCGGCCTCAGTGGCATTCCGCGCCTGAGCGGGGTCTGGTCGATCTATGCCGGCGTCGTGGTCACGCTGGTCGCCTGCTGGCGGCTCAAGCACTCCTCGGTCGGCCGCAGCCTGATGGCCGTCCGGGACAACGAGCTTGCGGCGGCCAGCATCGGCATCCGGCTTGCCGCGTCGCGGCTTGCCGCCTTCGCGCTGGGCGCTGCCTGCGCCGGCGCGGCGGGAGCGCTCTGGGCCCATCTGGTCGGCAACCTGACTCCCGCTTCCTTCGGCATCCCGCTCGCCTTCACGCTTGTCGCCATGGTCGTTCTGGGCGGCACCGGCAGCCTGACCGGCGCCGTCATCGCGGCCCTGGCGCTCAGCCTGCTGACCGACGCGCTGCGGCCGCTCGAACAGGCGGCCGGGCTCTACGGCCTCACCCAGATCATCGTCGCCCTGCTGCTGATCGGGTCGATGATTCTCCGCCCCGCAGGACTTTTCGGCGGGCGGGAGCCGCGCTTCGGCCGGAAGCGGCCGGCGCCCTTCAGAACAGAACCCAGCAACGAACGCGAGGAGGCCATCCGATGAAAGCATTGAAGGCATTGACCCTTGCCGCCGGGCTCTCGGTCGCTGCGGCGGGCATCGGGCAAGCGCAGGATCAGGAGCCGATCCGCATCGCGGCCCTCTACAACCTGACCGGCGGCATGTCGTCGATCGATGCGCCGGCCCTGAACGGTGCCCAGCTCCAGGCCGAGCTCGTGAACGGGAAGGGCGGTGTCCTGGGCGGCCGGATGATCGAGATCGTGCCCTACGACACCAGGACCGACCAGCAGGCGACCGCGACGGCGGCCCAGCAGGCGGTTTCCGAAGGGGTCGTCGCCGGCATCGGCTATGGCGACACGACCTTCGTCATGGCCGCGGCCCCGACCTTCCAGGAGGCCGGCATCCCCTTCGTCACCTCCGGGGCGACCCATCCGATGCTGCCGACCTGGGTCGGTGATCACATGTTCATGACCGCCTTCGGCGACGACGACCAGTCCTTCGCCATCGCCGACTATGCCTATAACGACCTGGGTCTCAGGCGGGTCGCGGTGTGGACCGACGACAGCATGGATTTCACCCGCGCCCTCAGCACCTTCTTCAAGGAGCGCATACAGACCCTGGGCGGCGAGATCGTAGCCGAGGACTTTTTCATGATGGGCGACAAGGACTTCTCGGCCCAGATCGCCCGGCTCCAGGCGCTGGACCCGCTGCCGGACGGCGTCGTCATCAGCGCCATCCCCAGCGAGGCCGGCGTCACCGTGCGCCAGATCCGCGAAGCCGGCCTGGATCTGCCGATCGTCAGCGGCGACGGTTTCGACACGCCGCTGGTCATCGACGTCCCGGGTCCGGAGCTGGCCGACAAGGTCTATTTCTCGACCCACACCTATCTTGCCGACGACCGGCCGGAGGTGGCGCAGTTCATCCAGGACTACACGGCGAAATTCGGCCACGCGCCGGAGAACGCCTTCGCGCCGCTCGGCTATGACGCGGTTGGCCTGGTCGTCGCCGCGATCGAGCGGGCGGGCAGCGCCGAACCCGCGGCCGTCCGGGACGCCCTGGCCCAGACCCGGGACTATCCGGCCGTCACCGGAACGATTTCGTACACGAGGGAGAACATGGTCCCGCCGAAGCCGGTCTCGATCATCGGCGTGGAAGGGGGTCAGTTCTCGGTCAAGGAGATCTGGCGTCCTTGAGCCATCCGGTGCCGGAGCCGGGCGAGACCCCGGCTCCGGCTTCGGCCGATTGCGAGAAGAGGGGGCAGAAGCCCGGCGAGGGAGGGACAAGGTGCAGGTTCAGCGTGAGCCGATCGTCCTCGTATGCTGCAGCGACATCGCGGGACAGGTGCGCGGCAAGGGATTCCCCGCGGCCGACCTGCCGGACCGCTGGAAGTCCGGCGTCGGCTGGACGCCGACCAACATCATGATCAACGCATTCGGTCGCAGTCCCGCGACCCCCTGGGGGCCGCTCGGCGACCTGATGCTCGTTCCCGATCCGGCCGGCGAGGTGAAGCTGGACTATGGCAACGGCGGCCCGGACGAGCATTTCATCCTGGGCGACATCCGGCACATGGACGGGCGGCCGTGGGAATGCTGTCCGCGCAGCTTCCTGAAATCGGCGCTGGGCGACTTGGAAACGGAAACCGGACTCCGGCTCGTCGCCAGCTTCGAGCACGAATTCCACCTTGCCGGCGCGGAGGTGCGCGTCGGCGACTCCTACGCGCTGTCGTCCCTGCGGGGCGTCGAGCCCTTCGTCGAGACCTTCATCGGCGCGCTCCGCGCCGCGAAGCTGGGGCCCGAGACCTTCCTGCCGGAATTCGGACCCGGGCAGTTCGAGGTGACGGTCACGCCGGCGCCGGGACTGGAGGCCGCCGACCGGGCGGTGAAGCTGCGCGAGATCTGCCGGTCGGTCGCCCGCCGCTTCGGGCACCGGGCCAGCTTTTCGCCCATCGTGACGCGCGGCATCGTCGGCAACGGCGTCCATATCCATTTCAGCCTTCGCGACCGGGACGGCAGTCCCGTGACCTATGCCGCCGACGGGCCGGGCGGCCTCAGCCCCCCGGCGGCGAGCTTCGCCGCCGGCGTCCTCCGCCACATCCGCGCGGTCGCCGCCCTGACCGCACCCAGCGTCCTTTCCTACGAGCGGCTGAAGCCCAATTCCTGGAGCGCCTATTACGGCAATCTCGGCTTCCGCGACCGGGAGGCGTGCATCCGCATCTGCCCCGTGCCCGAGACGCCGGGGGCCGAGGTGGCGTCCGCCTTCAACCTGGAGTTCCGCGCGGCCGACGCGGCCGCCAGCCCCTATCTGCAGCTCGGCATGATCGTCCGCGCCGGGCTTCAGGGCTTGCGCGAAAACCTGCCCGCGCCGGTGCTGATCGACGGCGATCCCGGTCGGCTCGACGCCCGGGAGCGCCGCCGGCTGGGCATCCAGGACCTGCCGCGGTCGCTGGGAGAGGCGCTCGACGCGCTGGAGGCCGACGAAATTGCGCGGGGCTGGCTGCCGGAGGAGCTTCTGACCGCCTATCTCATGCACAAGCGCGGCGAAATCGACCATCTGGCGGGGCGCGACATGGACGAGGTCTGCCGCCTCTATGCCGAAGCCTATTGAGGTCCATCCCCGTGGCTGACACCGACTTCATCCGCGGCCGTTCCGCGACGGCCGCAGGGCTGCTGACGGGCGGAGACCCGTCCCCCGTCGGCGAGGAGCGGCCGCAGGGCCGCTCGCCCTTCGTCATCCTCTGCGACCATGCGGGCAACGCGGTGCCCCGGGCGCTCGGCCGGCTCGGCCTCCCCGACGCCGAGCTGAACCGCCATATCGGCATCGACATCGGGGCCCTGGCGATCGCCCGGGAGATGAGCGCCCGGCTCGACGCGCCGCTGGTCTACCAGCGCTATTCGCGCCTGGTCATCGATGCGAACCGGCGCCCCCATGCCGCCGATTCGATCGCGCCCGTCAGCGACGGCACCGTCGTTCCCGGCAACCAGGATCTGCCGGCATCGGCGCGGGAGCTGCGCATCCGCGAGATCCTGAACCCCTATCACGACCGTATTGCCCGCCTGCTGGACGACCGGCAGGCGCGGGGGCTGGCGACGGTCCTCGTCGCCATGCACAGCTTCACGCCCCGGCTTCGCGCCCGGCCCGCCGACCGGCCCTGGCAGGTCGGGGTCATCTGGGGCGAGGACGACCGGTTCGCCCGCGAGGTGCTGGCCGAACTGCGCCGCGTGCCGGACCTCGAGGTCGGAGCGAACGAGCCCTACCGCGTCGACATGGCGAACGACTATTCCCTTCCGGTCCATGCGGAAGGCCGGCGCCTTCCCTATGTGGAGTTCGAGGTGCGGCAGGATCTGGCAGGTGAGCCCGGCGCCGCGGGCCGCTGGGCCGAACGGCTTTGCCGCGGCCTCGAAGCCGCGCTGCCCCGGTTCCGGGCGGCTCACGCCTCGGACTAGCCCGCTGGCGGAGGACGACATGACCGGACCCATTCCCGACCGCAACCGTCCCCTCGATCCGGGCCGGACCGCCATCCTGGTGATCGACGTCCAGAAGGGGATCTACAACAGCGCCGCCGCTTCCGACCGGCCCTATTTCCACCGGACGGCACGCGACATCGTGATCCCGAACATACGGCGTCTCGTCGACGCTGGTCGGAAATCCGGATGCGAGGTGATCTACACGGTCATCCAGAGCCTGACCCGGGACGGCCGCGACCGTAGCCTGGACTACAAGCAGACCGGCTTCCATTTCGGCCCCGGCAGCCGCGAGGCGGAGGTGATCGACGAGCTTGCCCCCGCGGACGACGAGATCGTGCTGCCCAAGACCTCGTCCAGCCTGTTCAACTCGACCGTCTTCGAATACGTCCTGCGCAATATCGGGCTCGACACCGTGGTCGTGACCGGCTTCCTCACCGACCAGTGCGTGGACCACACGGTGCGGGACGGCGCCGACCGCGGTTTCGCCATGGTCTGCCCAGTCGATGGATGCACGACCGACAGCGCCGAGCGGCACGATTTCGCGCTCCGCTCGTTCCGGGGCTATTGCCGCCAGGCCACGACCGATGAGCTCGTCGCCGAGCTGGCCGCCGCCTCAGGGTGAGGCGGGACCGGTCGCGGAGCGGATCGTCTCGATCTTCTCAATGCGCCGGCGCACGGGTTCGCCCATCCGTTCGCCCAGCCGGGCGATCATCGATTCCACCAGCACCAGGGTGGCGATGGTCGAATCGAAGATCGAGGGGACGGCGACCGGCGCCGTGACGACCCGGTCGGCGAAGGCCGCGACCGGGGACATCCATTCGTCGGTGAACGCGACCACCGTCGCGCCCTGGGCCGCCGCCTGGCGGGCGAAGGCGATCACATCCGGCTGGTAGCGGCGGAAGTCGAAGGCAAGCACGACCGATCGCCGGTCGACATCGACGAGATGTTCGGCCCAGGTCGCGGTCTGGCCTTCGACCAGGCGGACATTGGCCCGCATCTCGCGCAGGAACTGGTAAGTGGCAAGAGCCAGCATGCCGCTGAAGCGGCCGCCGATCAGCAGGACCGGACGGCGTTCCTGGGCCAGGAGATCGACCACCGCCTCGAATTCCTCGGGCGCCAGCAGTTCGACCGCACGCTCGATGTTGCGGCAGGTCTGGCGGGCGAAGGCGACCGGCGACCCGCCGGGATCCGCCTGGGTGCGGATTCGGCCGTAGCGGTTCAGCGGCGACTGGGCGACCGCCTCCAGCTCGCTGCGGAGCTGGCGCTGGAACTGGGCATAGCTGGGGAAGCCCAGCTTGGCGATGAAACGGAGGATGGAGGGGCCGCTGGTCCGCGCGCGCCGGGCGAATTCCGCGACGGTCTCGAGGCCGGCCACGGGGTAGTTTGCGAGAAGCGTCTGCGCCACGCGCCGCTCGGTCCGCGTCAACTGGCCGAGATCGGCGCGGATGCGCTCGGCAATGGTCGTCGCCACCTTCCCTCCAGGCTCAAGGTCTGTAACGCTTGTTACAGCAACGGCCGGCGCTTGCGAAGCGCCATGGTGGACCCCGGCGATCAGCCGTCTTCACGCCGGCGGCGACACAGGCTATACGGCGTCACGCCCCTCCTCCGGGCGACCGCGCGAGGGGGACCGACGGGCCGGCAGGCCCGGAACGGCGGCAGCAGGAGCAGGTGATATGGCTGTGATTTTCGTGGCGCGCAGTCCGTCGTTCAGCAAATGGGCGTCGGACGTCGGGTTCAGCAAGCACGTCTTCAAGGTCGGCGTCACGGAGGAGCCGGTCAAGGCGGTGGTCCAGGCCGGTTGGGCCGGGGAAAGCGACTGGACGGTCGTCAAGAAGGAGGACGCCCAGGACCTGACCGAGAACGAGGTGCTGGAGCGGCTGGCCCGCAAGGAGAAGCTGATCGATCCGGAATACTACCCGCGCCTCAAGGGCGCGCGCGGCATCTTCCGCGTCTCGGCCACCAATGTGCAGAACCATATTCTGGTGTCCAAGGCGCTGGCCGGCGAGGACATCGGCGAGGTCAAGCTGAAGCCGGCGGACTTCGCCGCCTATCTCATCCGGAATGCGATCGGCTGAACCAGCGCCGGACCAGGGGGCCGTCGGCGCCCGCGACCGGGTCCGAACCGGGCAGCGGCACCTGACGGATATTGGCCAGGACCTGGGGCCGTTCGCCCGGCTCGCCGCGCCGGAGGTCGGGCTCCTGGCCTGCGGGATAGGCGCCGACCACCAGGAAATCGGGAGTGGAGGACACGTTCCGGTGGCCCACGCCCGCCGGGATCAGGATCACGTCGCCGGGGCCGATCGGCACGACCGTGCCGTTCTCCCCGCCCAGCTGGACCATGGCCTTGCCGGCGGCGATGCCGAGAACCTCGTGGGCGGTGCTGTGGTAATGGTGGAAGGCATAGATGCCGTTCCGCCAGCTGCCGCTCCAGCCGTGCGACGCGAACAGGCGCTCGAACGCGGCCGGGTCGCCGGGCTCTGCCAGGACCGAGCGGTAGATGAGGGCGGGGAGGTGCGGATTGTTCGGGATGCTGCCGTTATCCGCCAGGTCGAAGGATTCGACCGCGAATCCCCATCCGGATGTCTGTCGTGTCATGTGCCGTCTCACGGGATGCTGTCGGGACCGCCTCGTCCCGGAACGTGCCAGGGGGCGGCCCGGATCCCGTCGTCGGGGATCCGGGCGCCCGGTCGGCGACTTCGTGGACGGGATCCGGATCAGAACGCGGGCACGACCGCGCCCTGGAAGGTATTCACGATGAAGTCGCGCACTTCCTGCGTCTGGTAGGACTCGATCAGGGTCTTCACCCAGGGGGCGTCCCGATCCTCGGAGCGGACGACGATCAGGTTGGCATAGGGGCTCTCGGCGTCCTCGATCGCGATCGCGTCCTCGAGCGGATTGAGATCGGCCTCGAGCGCGTAGTTGGTGTTGATCGCCGCGGCGTCCACGTCGGCCAGCGAGCGCGGGAGTTGGGCGGCGTCGAGTTCGTAGAACTGCAGGTTCTTCGGATTCTCGGTGATGTCGGCCACGCCGGCGGTCAGGCCCGCCGCCTCGTCGATCCGCACCAGGCCTTCGCGCTGGAGCAGCAGCAGCGCGCGCCCGCCGTTCGAGGGATCGTTCGGAATGGCGACCGTGGCGCCTTCCGGCAGCGCGTCCAGGCTCTCGTACTTTTCGGAGTAGACGCCCATGGGCTCGACGAAGTTCTTCGCGACCGGGACGAGGTCGTAGCCGCGCTCGGCCTTCTGGACCTCCAGGTAGGGCTCGTGCTGGAAGGAGTTGGCGTCGAGATCGCCGAGCGACAGCGCCTCGTTCGGCAGCACGTAGTCGTTGAAGGTCACGATCTCGATCTCAAGGCCCTTCTCGGCGGCGATGTCCCGCACGACCTCGAACACCTGCTCATGGGTGCCGGCGCTCACGCCGACCTTGATGCTCTCGGCGGCCGCAGAATGGGCGGCACCGATGGCGAAAGCGGCCGCCGCGGTGGCGAGCGCGCGCTTGAAACCTGCTGTCATGACTTCATCCTCGATTGTTCGGGGCAGGACGTCAGGCCGCGCAGACGGCCGAACGTGCCGGCGGCGGGCTCCACCGCCGTCGGGACGCCGTCCCTGCTCGATACGCCTGTATGTTGGGTCATTCCGCGCCCCGGTTGACATAAAAAAACGCCGCGGCCGAACGGGCGCGACGGAATGGACGTCGGAACCTCGCTTTAGCCGCATTTCTAAAGCGCCCGCAAGCTGAAGCTCAAATCGGCGCTGTGGAATTCAGAATAACCCGCACATCCGGATCGGGAAATGCGTTGCGTGCAGATCTCCCATGCGCCCGTGCCCGGCCGTCCGGTCCGTCCCCGTCAGCCGGCCTCCACCCGGATCGAGATCTCGTTCACGCCGACCGCGGCCGCCATGTGGTTGAGGCGCCGCAATGCCCGGCGCAGAGGCTGCCGGCCGAATCGTGCGAGCGGGGTGACCGCGACGTCCCAGGCGGTGCCGCGGCGCCGATGGGTCCAGACCGCGACCAGCCGCCCCTCCCGTAGGATCACGGCGGAGATCCAGCCTGCCGTCCGATAGACGAGCGAACGGTGGCGCGCCGGGACGATGTCCGTCGTGTCGGCATGGGCCAGCAGGAAGGGATCGAACAGCGGCAGGACGGTGATCTCTCCGGGCGGCATCTCCGCCGCGGCCAGCGCCTCCCGGTCGGCGGCCAGCGCCCAGGCGGGCTTTCCCTCCACCGCGACGGGCAGAAGCTCCGGCCGCAGGGCGTCGAAGGCGGCATGCACGGCAGCGGCCGGAAGACCGGTGAACTTCGCGAAATCGCGGGGGCCCGCCGGGCCGAAGGCCGTCAGGTAGCGCCGCAGGAGCTCCGCCCGGCAGCGTGCCGCATCGAATTCGGCCAATGGAATCCAGTGGTCGAGGCGCAGGAAGGTAGCCTCACGGTCCCGCTCCGGTCCGTGGCACACATAGCCGAGCGCGGCGGCCAGCTTGATCGCGCCGCCCCAGCTGTGCTCGAGCCAGGGGCGGGCCCATTCGCCCAGCCGCGGCACCAGGGCGGAGGCGAGGTCGTTGCGGCTGACCGGCCCGTTCGCCATGGCCTCGGGAATCGCCGCCGCCAGCGCGTCGACCTGCTCCGCCGTCAGGCCTTCGTTCATGCCCCAGCGGCGGTAGCTCTCCACCACCGTCTGACGCACGGCGAGGATGAGGTCGACATCGTCGGACGCCACCAGGTGCAGGGTGCCGCGCTGGCCCCACATCTTGAGCAGCCTGCGCTCCTCGAACAGGGCGGCGCGGATCGATGCCTCGGTC
>JAJUFW010000617.1 GCA_029263555.1 Alphaproteobacteria bacterium | reverse complement strand
GGTCGCTTCATAGATGACCACCCGCGCCCAATCCGGTTCGGCAATGTCCCGATGACGCTGCCGGTCGAAAGCATCCGGCTCGAAGAAGGTGATCCGGTGGCCGCGTCTCGCGAGAGCATGAAGGAGCCCCCGGTAATAGGTCGCAGCGCCGTTCCAGTACGCTGAGAGAAGGCTGGACCCGTAGAAAGCGATGTCCATCATGCCGCTCCTATGGGGGTTTCGGCGAGAGCCCCGCGTCCTATTTCGGCCAGGATGCCGAGCAGCTGATCCACCCGATGGGCGCAGGTGTGGCGTGACCGGACCGTCTCCAGGCCGGAGGACGCCAGCTCGGCGGCCGCGTCCGGATCCGACAGGAGGAGGCGCAGCGCATCGACCATCTGCCGGCCGGTGCGCACGCAAAGGAAGTCGCGACCTGGCCGGAACATCCCCTCAGCGTCCTCCCAGGGAGCGGTGATCAGCGGAATTCCACAGGCTAGGGCCTCGAAGACACGGATGGTCGGTATTCCGGGAAGCGCCCGTGCATAAGGCCCGCGCGGGATATGGGCGGTGGCTCGGAACCTGGCGAAGACCTCCGGCACCGAATGGTTGGGAAGCCATCCGCCGTATCGGGCCCCCGCCCGGGAGAGCTCCGCCACCGCCTCCTTCGGATAGCGGACGCCGTGGATCAGAGCCGAAAGGCCCAGCTCGCGGATCGGATCCAGCAGGAACTCGCGGATCTCGGCCGACCGTTCCCCGTCCCCCCAGTTCCCGATCCAGACCAGATCCCCGTCGCGGGCGATGCCTGGGCAAGGCCTGAAGACGGAGATGTCCGCGGCTTCATGCCAGGTCCAGGCGCGCCGGGCCCAGCCCTCGCGCAGGTAGATCTGGCGCAGCACCTCGCCGAAGCACAGCACGCCGTCGAAGCCGGAGAAATCGTTCGCCGCGATCGAGCTGGGATCGGTGACCGCCCGGTGATGGGTGTCGTGGAAGAACAGACGGTAGCGCCCGCCCCGGATGCGGTGCTGCCCGATGCGATGCACCAGGGCCGGGTCCGTCCATTCATGCACGAGAACCGCGTCGGCCGCGTCCAGCACCTGGTCCAGATCGATCAGCTCCGGGTCATAGGTGGCGGAGGAAAGATCGGGATAGACGCGCCGGAACGCGGCAACGGCCGCCGGCCCCTGCTCCCGCACCAGGTTCGACCGCGACCAGCCGCCCTCGGGTTCAAGGACGCGGACCTGGTGCCCCCGCCTTTGCAGCTCGCGGACGACGCCGCGCAGGAAATGCGCGTTGCCGTGATTCCAGTCCGAAACCAGAGAGTGACAGAACATCACGAAACGCATGGTCACCCCCCGGCCTCGAGCGCCGCGGGACCGGCTTCCGCGAAGACCGGCCGCCGGGATGCGGCGAGGCGCCGATAGAGCGCCAGGGTGTCGTCCGCCATCCGGTCGGCCGGAAACGAAAGGCCCCTCCCCCGCGCGGCGGCGGCCAGCTTTGCCCGCAGTTCCGCATCCCGGATGATCCGGTTGAGCGCATCGTGCAAACCCTTGCCGTCGTCGGGATCGACGAACAGCGCGGCGTCGTCCCAAAGCTCGCGGAAGCTCGGGATATCGCCGAGCACCAGGGCGCAGCCCGAAAGCGCCGCTTCCAGGACGGCGAGCCCGAACGGCTCGTAGCGTGCCGGCGAGACGAAGACCGAGGCCCGTCCCATCCATCGGGCAAGCGTTGCCTCGTCGAGGCGGCCCAGGGCCTGCAGATGGCTGCTCGCCGCCAGGTGCCCGTCCGGCGCACGATCGTCACCGGCGACCAGGACCGGCCACGCCAAGTCCGGCGCTATTTCGTCGAGGCTCCCAATGTTCTTCGCCTGGTCCCACAGACGTCCGGCGCAGAGGATTACGGGCTCCTTCTCATGCGCCGGGCCGAACCCGTCAGGTCCGCGCCCGTTGTGGATGACCGAGGCATGGGGCAAGCGTCCATAAAGCCCTTCCAAAAGCTCCAGGAAGGCGGCCGTGGGCGCCACGACCGCGTCGGCCTCCCGCAGCCCGCCGGACACCGCCAACCCATATCCGTCCCAGTCCGCCGGCGGGACTTCCCCGTGCACCGCATGCCACCAGGAAAGAACGCAGGAATGGGCCACGACCAGTTTCGGCGCCGCGCACGGCGCGGCGCCGTGGCCATATCCGGTAAGAAGGGCCATGGGGGGGGGGGGTCGCC
>JAJUFW010000302.1 GCA_029263555.1 Alphaproteobacteria bacterium | reverse complement strand
GATTCCAGCGACGCGGCGTTCCCGGCACCAGCCGCAGCGATGAGGGCGAATGACCAGGGAGACCTTCAGCAACCTCAGCGTAAGTACGGCCGTATCGCTCAACAATGTCGATACGGTGACGCGCTCCCTGGTCGCGGACGCCCGCCTGCTCAATCAGGTCGACCGGCAGCAGGCGGCGATCAAGCTGCGCGAGAAGGGGTGGAGCTACCGGCGCATCGCCGAAACGCTGAAGGTGCCCTACATCCTTGTGTCGCGCTGGCTGAACGATACGACGCCCTTCCGCGAGGAACCGAAGGCGGCGGATCCGGAGCCGGTCGTGTCCGAGGAACCGGAGGAGCGTCCCGACCGTGCCGCCGCCACGACGAAGGCGGCCCCGGTGCCGCAGGTCGAAGACCTGAGCGAAGCTCGGGACGTCATCGAAACCCTTCAGCTCCAGTACGGCGCGCTCGAGCAATATATCCGGGACCTGCTCGCGACGATCGAGCGGGATCGCGAGGAAGCGCGGGAGCGCGAACGGAACCTGCTCTCCGCCATCGAGGATGAGCGGAACTCGACCAAGGAGCTCATCGCCAATCTGGAGCGGGAGGTCGCCGAGCTGAAGCGACGGGTCGAAGGCGGATCCGGCTCCGATGACGATGAGGAAGAGACCGACGGATTCTCATTCGGAGGCGACGACGACGATCCATTCTCCTCCGGCGGCGATGAGGGGGACGATGATCCGTTCGCTTCTCTCGGAGGGGACGACGACCCGTTCTCGTCTGGCGACGAAGCCGGGGACGATGATCCGTTCGCGTCGCTCGGCGGCGACGACGAGGATCCCTTCTCGTCCGAAGATGGGGGGGATGAGGATCCTTTCGCGTCTCTTGGTGGCGACGAGGATCCGTTCTCGTCCGAAGGCGGAGAGGAGGATCCATTCGCGTCGCTCGAGGCGGAGCCGGAGGAGCCGGCCGAGCCCGACGTATCCGAACCTCCCGAGGAAGAGCCCCCGCCCAAGAAGAAAAGCCGGCTGTTCTTCTGGCGATAACCGACGCCAGGATCTTTCCCGGTATCGCCTGTGCCCGCAATATCCCGATCCGCTGCCGCCGTGGGGGCATGATCGTTCCGGGTCGACGCGTCTTCCGCTTGAAACACTTTTTTAAATAAGTTAGGCGAAGTTGTATCAACCTGACGCATTCTACGGCCCACCTGCGGTGACCTCCATGAGACTGGCAAACGGAATGCTTCCCCGTGTCCGCCGGCGCTTGGGTGTGCAGCCGCACCGTGGCCGGACTCTGTGGTGATGCTGAAGTTCGGGCGGATTCACGCCTCCGCGCTGGTCATGTGCGGGATGGCGCTTGCGGTGGTCTTCTTCATTGCCGGGTTCGTGTCGGCGATGCTGCTCGGCGGACTCGACCGGGAGACGGCGCTGGCCGTGGCCGCCACTGCCGTCGAGAGTTCGGAAATGCTGGCTGAAGAACGGAACGAGCTTCTGTTCCAGGCCACCTATGTGGCACGCAGCCCCGCCTATGCGGTTGCGGAGCTGGCGCGCCGCCCGGTCAACCTTGCCCAGTCCAAGCTACCCGGGGCGATTCAGGAGCTCCGTCCGCTACAGGCGCTGGACGACGCGATCTCACGTCGTGAGGAAGCGGCGGCGCAGGCCATTTCCGGAGAGACCGAGGCGGCTTTCGATTCTGTTGAGGGCGTCATTGCCGGGGAAGTGGTGGGCGAGACGCCGGCCGGCGACCAGGCGGCGGCGTCCGGCGAGACCGCCGACGGGGACCCGGCAGCCGACAGGACGTCCGATGCCGATGCGGCTGCCGCCGACGCATCCCCGGAGGCTGCCGAGCAGGAGATCGAACGGCGCGTGCTGCCGCCGGCCGTGCCGGCCCGCGGCGATGCGCTCTATTCGATCGAGCTGGCCAGCTTCCGGTCGCCTGCCGCCGCGGAGACCTTCGTGGCCGAGATGCAGGAGCGGAGCGTGCCCGTCGCCCTGGTCGAGCAGGCGGACCTCAGCGGGCGCGTCTGGCTGCATGTCCGCACGGGCGCGTATCCGACGCCGGAGGCGGCGCAGTTGAGGCTGCGGGACCTCAGGCGGCAGCAGGGGCTGGAGGGCATCGTAGTTTCCGAAGCCAAGGCGGGGCCAAGTTCGTGACGTCGATCCATTCCCCAAGAGCGTTGCTGTCCCTATTGGCGGGGGCGTTCCTGCTCGCGAACTGCGCGGGTCGTCCGCCCGTGCCTCTGGAAAGCGTGGCGTTCGAGGTGGCCGAACGGGCCAACAACAACGCGCCGGTCGCGACCGATCTGGTCTTCGTCGCAACCGACGAGCTTGCCGACGAGATCCTGAAGCTGACGGCGGCGGAGTGGTTCAGGGAACGCGCCCAGATTCTCCGTGACCACCCCGACGAGGTCGAGGTCGTCAGTTTCGAACTGGTTCCCGGGCAGGTCGTCCCCATGCGTCCCCTGGAACGGCGGGGAGACCAGGTGGCGGCCATCGTTTTCGCGAAATACGAGACGCCGGGCGCACACCGCGTGCGCTTCACCGACCAGACGGAGGCCGTCGTCGTGCTGGGTTCGGACGACGTCGAGATCCGGCCATGACCAGGCACCCCTTCCGACATCCGGCGCGCGCGTTCCGCCTGGGAGTGACACCATGACGACGGTTCGCAACATCCCGGAAGCGATCCAGTGGCATGACGGGATGATGCTGACGCCACAGCATTTCCAGCAGCAGGCGCTGCGGCACGACCAGCTCATGCTGCAGCATGTCGCGCTTGCGCATCCCTACCACTGGGGCGTCATCAACCTTCTGATCGACCGCGTGGCGCTGGTCTCCGGCATCTTCCGCGTCATCAACCTGGACGCCGTCATGCCGGACGGACTGATCGTTCGCCATGCGCCGGAACTCGGGGATTCGCTGGACCTGGATCTCGCGCCGCTGGCCGGGGCCGCCAGCGAGGCGCCGGTCACGGTCCATCTCGCGGTGCCGGTCGCGAAAGCCGGGGCCGATGCAGCGCCCGGTGATCTGCCGCGCTACCGCTCGGTCGAGGGACCGCCGGTGGTCGACGAGACCAGCGGTGATGGCGAGGTCCGAATTCCGCGGCTGCGCCCCCGGCTCAGCCTGATTGCGACGGTCGGTCACAACCAGAAGCCGCCCCTCAAATTCGTGACGCTGCCGATCGCGCAGCTCGTCTATCTGAACGAGGCGTTCACACTGAACGACTTCGTTCCGCCCAGCCTTTCCGTGCCGGAGCAGTCGCCGCTGGGCCGGCTGTGCGCGGACATTGCCCGCCGGGCGCGGGAGAAGGCGTCGTTCCTCATCGAACGCGCCGGCAACCTCTCCACGACCCAGAGCAGCCATCAGCCTCTGGTGCGCGAAACCGTGTCGGAGATCTCGGGCCTGGTCGCCGGCCTGCCGCAGCTCGAAGCGCTCCTGGCTAGCAACACGGCGCATCCCTTCACGATCTATCTGGCCCTGTGCGCGATGGTCGGGCACATGGCCGCCGGCGCGTCCGCCCTGCCGCCGGTGCTCAGCCGCTACGACCACGACGACTGCGTCGTCGCCTTCAGCGAGATCCGCGACTACGCGTTCCGGATGCTCGACCGCGTCAAGGACAGCTTCGTTGCGGTCCCCTTCGCGTTCGAGAACGGCAAGTTCTCGCTTGTGCTCCAGTCCGGCTGGCTCGAGCGCAAGCTGGTGATCGGCGTCCGCGCGCCCGCGTCCATGACCGACAGCGACGTCGCGTCCTGGATCCGCAACAGCCTGATCGCGTCGCGCAGCAAGGTCGAGACGCTCTGGGAGATGCGAGTCATGGGCGCGGCCCGGCGCCCGATCGAGGGCGATCCGGAACTGGACATCATGCGCACCCGCCAGTCGATCCTGTTCGAACTGGACAACGACGACCAATTCATCGTGGCAGACGAGCCGCTCGAGATCTGGAACGCCGACAGCCGGGCCACGCGCCTGAGGCCGTCGGAGATCGTGCTCTATGTCAAGTCGGCGACGTAAGCGGCGGAACGGAGATCCGGGGCGGTCATGATCGACATCCAGAACCTGCGCAGCTTCGCCTACGCTCAGCATTTCCTCGAGTTCTATGCGGAGCTGTCGAAGCTGAGGCGCCTGGTCGAGAAGCAGTCGGCGCCCGACCCGTCCGCACCGGCGGCGGCGCCTGCGGCGGATGCGGAGTTCATCATCGAGCGGCTGCAATCCCTGCTGGAGCAGCAGGCGCTGCTGGTCCGGCGGCGGAGCAGCGATTTCGTCGCCGCGCAGTTCGCCGAAGCCCAGTATGTGATGGCGGCCTTGGCCGACGACATCTTCCTCTACGAGCTGGATTGGCCCGGGCGGGAGATCTGGCGCGAGAACGTGCTGGAATATCGCCTGTTCCGGACCCGCTATGCCGGCGAACGCATCTTCGACAACATCGAGATGCTGCTGAAGAACCAGGACCGCCGGCAGGAGGATCTCGCGCCCATCTACATCCTGGCGCTCAGCCTGGGCTTCAAGGGGCGCTACCGCCGGCCCGAGGACCGGTCGATC
>JAJUFW010000521.1 GCA_029263555.1 Alphaproteobacteria bacterium | reverse complement strand
GGTGGCGGCCGAGCGCGCCCAGGGCCGGAAGGTTGCCGCTAACGAGGATGTCCGCGAGTCCCTGGAGCAGGCCGGCGCCAAGGTCGAGAGCACCGAGGAGCAGCCGATCGTCGTCGACCGCTCCCTGATCAGCGCGACCAGCAGCGCCGACATGGCCGTGTTCAAGGACGAAGTCGTGAAGCTGTTCGTCGAGATCACCGGAGGCATGCAGGCTGCGGCCTGAGCACGATCTACGGCGTCGGGTCCCCGGACCCGGCGTCCATGACGAAGAGGCAGGCGCTGTCCCCAGGGGGCAGCGCCATTTTGCTGTCCGCCCCCTTCCGCTTAACGCCGCCGGCCCTTCGCCTGGCCTTGGACGATCACGACCTCAGTATCCGATCGCGTAGCATTCGCGGCGCGGATCGCCGGCGCCGGCCAGGGTTCCGTTCTCGCGATCGATGTGGATGGCGACGGCCCCGCCCATGAGATCCGTCCAGGGCTCGACCACCCGCAGGTCATGGCCCAGCGCACGCAGCTCCTCGATCATCGTCTCGGGGAAGCGGCTTTCGATCGCGACCTCTAGCCCTTCGATGCTGCGCCACCGCGGGGCGTCGATCATTCTCTGGACGTCGAAGCCATGGTCGATGAAGTTGGTGATCATCTGGAGGTTCGACTGGGTCTGGCCGTAATCGCCGGGGGTGCTTAGCGCCAGCACCGGCCTGCCGTCCTTCAGCACCATGGGGCAGTGCAGCGTGTGCGCGGTGCGCTTGCCCGGGGCCACGACGTTCACATGCCCCGGAACGGCCGAGAAGCCGTACATGCGGTTGTTGAGGACGAAGCCCGTTCCGGGCGCCATCCAGCACGAGCCGAATTCGGTGAAGACGCTCTGTATCCAGGAGACGACATTGCCGGCCTTGTCGGCAACGGCCAGGCTGATCGTATGCCCGGGCCCCGGGCCGACGCTTCCCGGCCGGTAGAGTGCCGCCTTCGTCGTCGAAATCGCCGCGCGGCGCGCCCTGATGTAGTCGGGCGCCAGATAGATGGCGGGGGGCACGGCGGCGAACTTCGGATCGGTCAGAAAGGCGTCGAGATCGGCGAAGGAGGCTTTTTTCACCTCGATCAGCAGGTGCTGCCACCGGGCCGAATCCCAGGCGCCGCTCTCCGGCGCGACTTCTTCGAGCAGCGCCAGCTCGGCCAGGAGGATGGCGCCCATCGTCGGCGGCGGCGGAACGGCGACCCGATAGCCGCGGTAATCAACCGTCAGCGGCGCCTCGAAGGGCGATTCGTAGGCGCCGAAGTCTTCGTGATCCAAGAGGCCGCCATCGGCCTTGAGGGCAGCGACGATGCGGTCTGCCAGGCTTCCCCTGTAGAAGCTGTCGGCGCCTTCCCGCGCGATTGTCTCGAGGGTGGCCGCCAGATCCGGCAGTCGAAGCCTCTGGCCCGCGACGGGCCAGTCGCCGCCGCGCCGGTAGCATTCGACTGCGGCCTTGCATTGGAGAAGGGCGCTCTCCCTTCGGCGGAAGGCGCCGGCCACGCGCGCCGACACGGGGAAGCCCTCATGGGCGTGACGGATCGCCGGCTCCAGCAGCCGCGCCAGGCTGCGCGAGCCGTGGCGCTTCAGGGCGTCTTCCCAGCCGCGCACGATGCCCGGGATCGTGGGCGCGAGCGGCCCCGTCGCCGGAATGCCGTCGCGGAAGCGCTCGGCATGGGCGGCCCGGCCGGCCCGGCCGCTGCCGACCAGCGAATCGAGCTGTCCGGTCCCGGCATCGTAGTATGTGTAGAAGACGTCGCCGCCGACACCGCTTGCCGCCGGATCGACGACGCTCAGTACGGCCGAGGCGGCCACGGCCGCATCCATGGCGTTCCCGCCTTCCTCGAGAACCCGGATCGCGGCGAGGCTGGCCAGCGGATGTCCGGTACTCGCCATTCCGTTCGCGGCATAGACGACCGGCCGAGAAAGATGAGCGTCGAAAGTCATCGTTCCGTTCCTTGGAAGTTCCGGGTGCGGAGAGCGGCGGTTCTATCCGGCATCTTGCCTGACGAAGCTGTCGTCGCCCCGGCGGCGATCGTCGATCGCATGGAGGATGTCCAAAGCATCGCCCTTCGTACCCCGCCTACGCGCAGCGCGTGCCGCGCCACGGCTTCGATACTACCATGTATTGCACGACAGGGGGCGATGCCTTCGACCGCAGGGGGAGGGGACGCCGGGAGGATCCGGCTGTCCGGGCTGTCCGACGCGCCCGCGGGAGTCCAATTGCGATCCCCGCCGATCGGGCGGGCCATGAAGCGACGCCCCTGAAAAGCAAGAGGGGGCGCCGAAGCGCCCCCTCCTCAAGCCGATTGTCCCGGATGGGACGTCCCGACTTAGAAGTCCATGTCACCCATGTCCGGCATGGACGGACCGCCGGCGTTCTTCTTTTCCGGTCGTTCGGCGACCATGGCCTCGGTAGTGATGAGGAGGCCGGCGACCGAGGCGGCGTTCTGCAGGGTGGTGCGGACGACCTTGGTCTGGTCGATGACGCCGGCCTTGACCAGGTTGCCGTACTCGCCGGTCTGGGCGTTGTAGCCGTAGTTGCCCTTGCCGCCGAGGACCTGGTTGATGACCACGCTCGGCTCGTCGCCGGCGTTGGCGACGATCTCGCGCAGCGGCTGCTCGACCGCACGCATCACGATCTTGATGCCGGCATCCTGGTCGTGGTTGTCGCCCTTGAGCTTGGCGCCGAGCGCCTGGCGCGCGCGCAGCAGCGCGACG
>JAJUFW010000575.1 GCA_029263555.1 Alphaproteobacteria bacterium | reverse complement strand
GTATCGAGTGGAGATCCTCGACGGCCGGTTCAGTTCGGACTGGATCGATTGCCCGAACTTCCGCATCCATCGCATCAGACCGGAGCAAGCCGCCGCATGACCTTGGAATTGAAGGAGTTCCGCGACATCGTGGACGCGGACTGGGGCCCCGGGCGGATGGTCCCGAAGCCCCCGACTGCGGACGAGCTCACGACCGCGCTGCAGGTGCTTCTGGTCCACCAGTGCATCTATGCGAGCACGACTGGCATCGGCCGCACCTACGACGTGATCCGTGCCAACCAGACCTTCTTCGAGAAGTATTTTGGCGCCCTGGGCTTCGATCTCGTGGTCAGCCAACGCGACCAGATGATCGCGCTCAGGGTTCCGGTGCCCCAGTCCGGGCAGCGGCGCTACGACAGGCGTTTCGCCCGCCTTCGGAAGGACGAGACGCTGGTGCTGCTGGCGCTCAAGCTGGCTTATGAGGAAGGCATCAAGGCACACGAGATCGGGGCCGGCGGGATTCCCGGCGCGGTCGAGATCTCGACCAACGACATCGTCGACAAGCTGATCGCCGCGGCCAAGACCGATGCCCCCGACGAAAGGCGGCTCCTGGAAATCCTCGCGGGATTCAGGCGCAAGGGCATCGTCCAGCTTGGCGAGACGGATCGGGTCGAGAGGGTGACGCCGGTGACGATCATGCCCGGCGTCGAGATCGTGGCGCCGGAAGGCTATGTCCAGCAGCTTGCCCAGTGGGCGGTCGCCGCAGATACGGAAAAGCGCGGAACGGACACCGGAGAAGCGCCCGCGATCGCGGAGGAAGACGCCCCCGCGGCCGCACAGGCGACCGACGAGCAAGGACCCTGAGATGCACGAGCTTATCCGCATCAGCCTGCAGAACTGGTACCTGATCGACGCGATCGACATCGATGTCGTCGGCGCGACGGCCCTGATCGGCCCGACCGGAGCGGGCAAGACCTCTATCCAGGACGCGATCCAGACGGCGATCACCGGCAACAATTCCCGCCGCGTGAACCTGAACGCGTCGGCCAGCGGCCGGTCCGAGCGAAGCGTCAGGGATTACTGCCTGGGCTATACCGCCGACCCGGACGAAGGCGGCACGCCCCTGCGCGACAGCTGCGAAAGCGTGATAGCGCTGACCTTCAGGGATGAGGAGACGGGCGAGCCGATCTCGATCGGCGTGGCGCTGTCCGCACGGCGGGAGGACAGCCGCGAGGAAACGCTCTCGCGCTTCATCGCGCCCGGCTATGCCTATTCCGTCCGGGATTTCGCCCGGCAGGACGACCAAGGCCGCTATCTCCTGCCCTGGGCGGAGGCGGTCCGCGAATTGCGGCGTCTCAGCCCGGCGTTGGATGAGCATCGCCATTCGGCCGAGCGCTTCACGGCCGAGTATCTCGCGAAGATGCGCCGCCAGGGCCAACAGCCGAACACCCGGCACTTCCTTCGAACCTTCGCCAACGCCATCGCGTTCAGGCCGATCTTCGACCCGACGGAGTTCGTCCGGAAATATATCCTGGAGCCCGATCCGCTGAACGTCGACCGGATCCGTTCCTCGATCGCTACCTGGCGCGGCATCGTCGCGACGATCGAGGAGCTCGAGGCGAAGCTGCGCCGGCTCACCAGGATCGAGGGACAGTTCCGCAATTGGGGCCGGAACCTGGTCCAGACGGTGAACGACCGGTGGACGGCGGCCGCCGCCGAAACCCGCCGCCTTGCCATGGAGGTGGTCGAGGCCGGGATGGCCGTCGCCGGGCTGCGCGAGGAGCTGGCGGCCCAGGAGGCCAAGCGAGCCGAGCTGCTGGCCGACATCAAGGAGATCGAGACGGAGCTGGAACAGCTCAATATCCGTCTTCAGACGACCGGCGTCGCCGACAAGATCCGGCAGTACGACAGCGAGCTCAAGCTGGCGAATGCCGAACTCAAGGCGCTCGAGGGGCGCATCGACCGGCTGGTCAGGGCCTGGCGCGATGCCGCCCAGCTCGCAGCGGTCCCGGTGCTGCGCCAGTACACGCCGGCAAGTTTCCAGGCCGGCCTGGAAGCGGCAACGTCGATCGCCGGCATCCTGGCGGGTGCGGCGAAACCGGCGGCGGCGCTGAAGGCCGACGCCCAGCGCCTGGAGGAACTCCACGCCCGCGTCGCCTCCCTTGGCGGTTTGGACGAACGGTTCGAGGCCCAGCGCGATGCGATCCTGCCCGAAATCAAGGCGCTGCAGGCCGACATCGAAGCCCTGGAGCAGAACCTAGCCCGGATCGGGGAAGGCGCCGCGCCGCTGGGCCGCGAAACCACCCGCCTGATCGCCGAGCTGGAGCGCCGGGGCATCCCGGTCACGCCGCTCTGCGACGTGGTGGAGATCGCGGACGAGAGCTGGCAATACGCGGTCGAGGCCCTGCTGGGCCGGGGGCGGGAGGCGCTGATCGTCCCGCCGGACCG
>JAJUFW010000493.1 GCA_029263555.1 Alphaproteobacteria bacterium | reverse complement strand
GTCCGGAAAGAGAACGGCCGCCCGCGGGTCCCCCGGGGCGGCCGTCCACCGGCCCGTGCGGCCCTGCGGCCGCGACGGCGTCTTTACGCCTTCTTGCTGGCCTCGTAGCGGGCCTGGGTCTCGGCGTTCATGGGATAGAGGCCGGGCAGCGGCACGCCGCGGCCGACTTCCTCCATGATCCAGGCTTCCTGGCGCTCCTGCTCGGGCGCCATCGCCAGGACATCGTCCAGAAGGGCCGCCGGGATGACGACGGCGCCGTCGTCGTCGACGACGATCACGTCATCGGGGAAGACCGCGACGCCGCCGCAGCCGATCGGCTGCTGCCAGGCGACGAAGGTCAGGCCGGCGACGGAGGGCGGGGCCGCGACGCCGTTGCACCAGACCGGCAGGCCGGTGCCCAGCACGCCCGCGATGTCGCGCATCACGCCGTCGGTCACCAGGGCCGCGACGCCGCGCTTGGCCATGCGGGCGCACAGGATGTCGCCGAAGATGCCGGCGTCGGTGATGCCCATCGCGTCGACGACGGCGACTGCGCCTTCCGGCATCGCCTCGATGGCGCCCCGGGTCGAGATCGGGGAGGCCCAGCTGGCCGGGGTCGCGAGATCCTCGCGCGCCGGGACGAAGCGGAGCGTGAAGGCCGGGCCGACGATCCGCTTCTGGCCCTCGCGAATCGGCTTCGTGCCGCGCATCCAGACGTTGCGCAGGCCCTTCTTCAGAAGGACCGTGGTGATCGTGGCGGTCGAGACCTGCTCCAGGGTTTCGATCGCCTTCTTGTCGAGTGCCAGTTGGTCTTCTTTCTTCAGATGCTCGGAATCATGCCGCCATCCACCCGGATGACGGATCCCGTGAGATACGAGGCCCGGGTGCTGGCCATGAAGGCGACGACGTCGCCGTATTCGTCCGGATCGCCGTAGCGTCCGACCGGGATCGAGGCGGTGCTTTCGGCCGCGATCTCCGCGACCGGGCGGTTCTCGCGCTTGGCCCGCTGCTCGTCCAGGAAGGTGATCCGCTTGGTCGCGATGCGGCCCGGCAGCACGATGTTGACCGTGACGCCGTCGCGCCCGACCTCGCGCGAAAGGGTCTTCGACCAGCCGACGAGCGACATCCGAAGCGCGTTCGAGATGCCCAGGTTCGGGATCGGCGCGACGACGCCGGAGGAGGTGGAGGTGATGATGCGGCCCCATTTGCGGGCACGCATGCCGGGCAGCACCTTGTCGGTGATGGCGATGACCGACAGCACCATGGACTGGAAGTGCTTCGACCACTGCTCGGGCGGCTGGCCGGCGGCCGGGGTCGGCGGCGGGCCGCCCGTATTGTTGACCAGCACGTCCACCTCGCCGAAGGCGTCGGCGATCTTCGCCAGATTGCCGTCGATCACGCCGAGATCGGCGAGATCCCAGGTGATCGCGATCGCCCGCCCGCCGGCGGCCTTGATCGCGTCGGCCGTCTCGGCGGCGGCGTTGCCGTCGATATCGGCAACCGCCACCGCCGCGCCCTCACGGGCCAGGGCGCGCGCGATCGCGCCGCCCAGCCCGCCGCCGGCGCCGAAGACGAGCGCGGTCTTGTCGTTCAAGCCGAGATCCAAGAGTTCCCTCCATCGGTCCAGATTCGGTCGGCATCATCGGGCAGTTCCGAACAAAACAGAATATCGACTCTTCTATTTTCAGAAGATAGATAATCTTTCCATGGACACGCGCTTCCTCGAAAGCCTGGTGGCGGTCGCCGAGCTGGGCTCCATGGCCGCCGCCGCCCGGCAGCTCGGCGTCACGCCGGCGGCGCTCGCCCAGCGCATCCGCGCGCTCGAGGCCGAGCTCGGCGTCCTGCTCATCACCCGCGCCGGCCGGACCGTGGTCCCGACCGAGGCGGGAATCGCCATCGTGGAGCGCGGGCGCGAGGTCCTGCGCGGCGTCCAGGAGATGCGCGGGCTCGCGGCCGGGGACGATCTTGCGGGCGAATTCCGCCTGGGGGCGATCTCGACCGCCCTGACCGGCTTCCTGCCCAGCGGGCTGAAGCGCTTCATCCGGGCGGCGCCGCGGGTCGATCTCTATGTCGTGCCCGGCACCTCGGTCGAGCTCTACCGGAAGGTCGGCGACGACGAGCTGGACGCCGCCGTCGTGATCCATCCGCAATTCGTCCTGCCCAAGGCCTGCAACTGGCATCTCCTGCGGGAGGAGCCGCTGGTCCTCCTGATCCCGAAGGGGCTGGCCGGGCGCGATCCGCACGACCTCCTGAGGACCGAGCCCTTCATCCGCTACGACCGGAACCACTGGGGCGGCCGGTTGGCCGATCTCTATCTGCGGCGCGCGGGCATCCGCCCGCAGGAGCGGCTGGAGCTCGACGCGCTCGACGCGATCGCGGTCATGGTCAGCGAGGGGCTGGGCATCTCCCTGGTCCCGGACTGGGCGCCGCCCTGGCCCGAGGGAATCTCGGTCGAGAAGATCGCGCTGCCCGACCCCGTGCCCTCGCGCCAGGTGGGGGTGCTCTGGATGCGCTCCTCGAAGCGCGACCGGCTGGTCAGGGCGCTGATCGACTCGCTCGGCGAGCCGAAAGGGGCGGCCGCGCAGACCCGTCCGGCAGCGGAGCTCGTTCCGGCCGGAAAATAGGCTTTCTTTTGTCTGAAGCTATATAAAGTCAGTTCTGTTTCTGGATGAGGGGGTCCTATCCTCGCCTTCCGGAAAATTCCCCCGCCGCGCCGGGGAATTTTTCTTGCGAGTTCCAGTCCAACCGGATCACCCAATGATCAGACACGACTACGAAACACATCGACGGCAGGCCGCCGCGATCTTCCGATCCTGGGGCATGCCCGAGGAGAACGCCGAGCAGACGGCGAACGTGCTTGCCTGGGCCGATCTCCGGGGTGTCGAAAGCCACGGCAT
>JAJUFW010000698.1 GCA_029263555.1 Alphaproteobacteria bacterium | reverse complement strand
GTCCAGGAAGCCGGTGTTGATGAACATGACTCGGTCCTTGGCGGCGCGGATGCATTCCTTGAGGTTGACGGTCGTGCGCCGCTCCTCGTCCATGATCCCTATCTTCAGCGTCGAACGGGCAAGGCCCAGGGCGTCCTCGACCCGGGCGAAGAGAGTGTCGGACAGGGCGACTTCCTCGGGGCCGTGCATCTTCGGCTTCACGATGTAGATGGAGCCGGCCCGGCTGTTGCGGAACTTGCCCGTACCCCGCAGGTCGTGCAGGGCGATGAGCGACGTGACCATGGCGTCGACCATGCCTTCCGGGGCCTCGCTCCCGTCCTTGAGACGGACGGACGCGGTCGTGGTCAGATGCCCGACATTGCGGACCAGCATCAGGCTGCGCCCGGGCAGGGTGTTCGTGCCTCCGGAAGGACTACGATAGGTCCGGTCCGGGTTGAGGCTCCGTTCGACGGTTCGCCCGTCCTTGACGAACGTCGCCGTCAGGTCGCCCTTCATGAGACCCAGCCAGTTCCGGTAGGCCAGGACCTTGTCTTGCGCGTCGACCGTGGCGACCGAATCCTCGCAGTCCATGATCGTGGTGACTGCGGATTCAAGGATCACGTCGGCGATGCCGGCCGGATCGTCGCGCCCGATCGGATGTTCGCGGTCTATGCGGATTTCGAAGTGAAGCCCGTGATTGGCAAGTAGAACGGCCTGCGGCTTCGCCGGGTCGCCCAGGAAGCCGGCGAGCTGTTCCGGCCGGACAAGCTCGGTGGCACGGCCGGCCCTGAGATCGACCCTGAGCCTGCCGTCCTCGATCGCATAGGCCGTCGCGTCGCGGTGCGACCCGTCCTGCAACGGCGCCGCCTCGTCCAGGAATTCGCGGACGAAGGCGATGACCCGGGAGCCTCGGGCCGGATCGTAGCCGGAGATCGGGGCGGACGCATCGTCCCGGGGAATGGCGTCCGTCCCGTAGAGAGCGTCGTAAAGGCTGCCCCAGCGCGCATTCGCGGCGTTGAGCGCGTATCTCGCGTTCGTGACCGGGACGACGAGCTGCGGGCCGGCCACGGTCGAGATCTCGGGGTCCAGATCGGTTGTGGTGATCAGGAAATCCTCGCCCTCCGGTGCCAGGTACCCGATTTCCTTCAGAAAGGCGATCTCCGCTTCGACGTCGGCCGGCTTGCCGCGACGGGTGCGGTAGAACTCGTCCAGGCGGGCCTGGAGCTCGTCTCGCCGTGCCAAGAGGGCGCGGTTTGTCGGCGCAAGGTCGTGAAGAAGGGCATCGAGCCCGGCCCAGAAACGCCCGGATTCCACTTCCGTGCCCGGTAGCGCTTCGGCTTCGATGAACCGGTAAAGTTCCGCGTCGACGGTCAGGCCACCGACCTCAATGCATTCTGGCACCGGCATCTTCCTCATGTGTCGGGTTGGCTGGACATGGGATCGTTTCGATCCCAGACATAAGATCGCGGCGATCGTCGGACACCACAACGGGCAATTTCGTGAATGGCGGCAGGTGCCGGTCGCGCGTTGGCGGCGGCACTGGTAGGGGAACGCCCCCGTCCCCCGGGCGGTTCACGTCAAGCGTCCTCTCGCGACCCTGCACGCCGCCGCCCCGGGAGAAGGTCAGTCATGGCGTCCCAAGCATTCTGGAAGGGTTATCTGAAGCTGTCCCTGGTGACCTGCCCGGTCGCCATGATGCCGGCGACCACCCAATCGGAAAAGGTGCGGTT
>JAJUFW010000160.1 GCA_029263555.1 Alphaproteobacteria bacterium | reverse complement strand
GCTCCCACGGCTCTCCGGATCGCCTGCGCATCGTCCACTTTTATTCGCAGGACATCTTTTTCGCCGTTGCGAGATGACGGCCGATGTTATCAGATAGCCGGGCGCTCCTGAATTTGCGCCGAGGGCGTGAGATGACCCGCTTTCCTTCGGCCGCGATAGTCTGCCGCCGAACCGGGCCCGGTCCGGCCCCGGCCTGCATTGCCGCCGGCCGCGCCCCCCGGTCTGTCCGCAACAGCAAGCTTCAACAGTCCTGAACCCCAAGCCGATCGGCGCCGGCACCTGGTTATTGCCGCACACCATCGCATGGAGTACCTCATGAGGGTTGGGTTCGCGCATCGTACGTGCCGGTTCTTCGCACTTCTACCCGTCACCCTGGCGGCGGGCATGGCTCTCGCGCTCAGTGGCTGCAACGAAGGGGGTGACAACGCCGAATCCGCATCGGCCTCGATGCCGCCCCCGCCCGTCACCGTGGCCGCACCGCTGGTCCAGCGGATCACCGAATGGGACGAATTCACCGGCCGCTTCGAGGCGACGGAAAGCGTCGACATCCGGGCCCGCGTTTCCGGCTATCTCCAGGCCGTCAACTTCTCGGACGGCCAGCTCGTCGAACAGGGCCAGGTCCTGTTCGTCATCGATCCCCGCCCCTACGAGGCCGCGGTGGCGGCGGCGAGGGCCCAGGTCGAAAGCGCCCGCGCGCGGGTCGACCTCGCGGACGCCGAGTTGCGCCGGGCCGGACAGCTGGTCGACCGCTCCGCCATATCCCAGTCCACCTACGACCAGCGGGTCCAGGAGAAGCGGGTGGCGGAGGCCGAGGTCAGTCGGGCGGAGGCAGCCCTGCAACAGGCGCAGCTGGAGCTGGAATTCACCTCCGTCCGCGCCCCGATTTCCGGCCGGATCTCGAACCGGCGCGTCGATCTCGGCAATCTGGTCTCCGGCGACCCGAATGCGACGCTGCTCACGTCCCTGGTCGCGCTCGACCCGATCTATTTCGTCTTCGACATGAGCGAGAACGAGCTGCTCGCCTATCAGCGGGCCGTCGCGTCCGGCGAACTCAGATCCACCCGGGACGCGGTGCCGATCCAGGTGCGCCTGCCGGACGAACCGGATACCGACACCTGGCCGCGGGCGGGCACGATGAATTTCGTCGACAACCGCGTCGACCCGAATTCGGGGACGATCCGGGCCCGCGCCATCCTGCCCAACGAAGACCTGTTCCTGACCCCCGGCCAGTTCGGCCGGCTGAGGCTGCCGGCATCGCTCGAATACGAGGCGCTTCTCGTGCCCGACAGCGCGATCCTCATCGACCAGTCCAACAGGATCGTCATGGTCGTGGGGCCCGACGACACGGTCGAGCCGCGGGTGATCCGCCCCGGCCCCTCCCGCCCCGGCGGCCTCCGCATCGTCCGCTCCGGCCTGGAGCCGTCCGACCGGGTCATCATCAACGGGCTGATGCGCGTCCGGCCGGGCATGAAGGTCACGCCGCAGCCGGGCGTCATCGAACCGGAGCCGGGCTCCGGAAGCTGAGCGGGTAGCGCCGATGGGTATCTCCCACTTCTTCATCGAACGCCCGATCTTCGCGACGGTCGTGTCGATCCTCATCACCCTGGTCGGCGGGGTCGCCTATTTCGCGCTCCCGGTCGCGCAATATCCGGAGATCGCGCCGCCGACGATCGAGGTCCGGGCGAGCTATCCCGGCGCCTCGGCCGAGGTGCTGAGCCAGACGGTGGCCACCCCTCTCGAGCAGGAGATCAACGGCGTCGAGAACATGCTCTACATGGTCTCCCAGTCGACCGGGGACGGGCAGCTCTCGATCACCATCGCCTTCGATCTCGGGACCGATCTCGACGCCGCCCAGGTCCTGGTGCAGAACCGCGTCTCCGTAGCCGAACCCCGGCTGCCGGAAGAGGTCCGCCGGATCGGCGTGACCGTGCGGAAGAACTCGCCCGACATGCTGATGGTCATTCACCTGAGCTCGCCGGACGGGACCCGCGACCAGCTCTACATGTCCAACTACGCGACCCTGCAGATCCGGGACGTGCTGGCCCGGCTGGACGGTGTCGGGGACGTGCGCGTGTTCGGCGCCCGCGACTATTCCATGCGCATCTGGCTGGATCCCGAGCGGATTGCGGCCCGCCGCCTGACGGCGGGCGAAGTCGTCGCGGCGCTCCGCGCCCAGAACGTCCAGGTCGCCTCGGGCGTGTTGAATCAGCCGCCGGTCCCGGAGCAGGGCGCCTACCAGCTCAACATCGAGACGCTGGGCCGCCTCGTGGACCAGCGGCAGTTCGAGCGGATCATCGTGCGGACGGATCCGGACGGGCGGGTGACGAGGCTGGGCGACATCGCCCGGATCGAGCTGGGAGCCCAGAGCTACGATGCCAACGGCTACCTCGACGAGAACGAGGCCGTGCCGATGCTCATCTTTCAGCGTCCCGGCTCGAACGCGCTCGAGACGTCGGAAAGCGTGCTCGCCGCCATGGCGGAGCTGTCCCGGGACTTCCCCTCGGGCCTGCGCTACGACGTGGTCTACAACCCGACCGAGTTCATCGCCCAGTCCGTCGACGAGGTGATGGTCACGATCTACGAGGCGATCGCACTCGTCGTCATCGTGGTCGTCCTATTCCTTCAGACCTGGCGCGCCGCCATCATCCCGATCGTCGCCATCCCGGTCTCGCTGATCGGGACCTTCGCGGTGATGCAGGCCCTGGGATATTCCCTGAACACCCTGTCGCTCTTCGGCCTAGTGCTTGCGATCGGCATCGTGGTCGACGACGCGATCGTCGTGGTGGAGAACGTCGAGCGCAACCTCCGCCAGGGCATGAGCCCGAGGGAGGCCGCTCACCGCACCATGGACGAGGTCAGCAGCGCTCTCGTCGCGATCGCGCTCGTGCTGGCGGCGGTCTTCATCCCGGCCGTCTTCATCACCGGGATCACGGGCCAGTTCTTCCGTCAGTTCGCCGTCACGATCGCGGCGGCGACCGCGATCTCGTGCTTCGTGTCGCTGACCTTGAGCCCCGCTCTTGCGGCCCTTCTCCTCAGGCCGCACGAAGCCCACACGCGTTCCGGTCCGGTGCTGCTGCGCCCGATCCACGCCTTCTTCCGGCGCTTCAATTCGGGCTTCGAGAAGCTCTCGCTTGGCTATGGCACGATGACGGGTCGGCTCGTCCGCGTGACCGGGATCGTGCTGATCGTCTATCTGGGGCTGGCCGGGCTGACCCTTTGGCAGTTCTCCCGGGCGCCGACCGGCTTCATTCCGGAGCAGGACCAGGGCTACCTGATCACCGTGGTCCAGCTTCCTCCCGGCTCCTCCCTCGCCCGGACTGACGAGGTCGTCCGGCGCGCGGCAAAGGTCATTCTGGAGACCGAAGGCGTGGACCACGCCGTTCCCTTCGCCGGCTTCGACGGGGCGACCTTCACCAATGCCTCCAACGCCGGCGCGATCTTCTCGGCGCTCGCGCCGTTCGAGGAGCGGGCCCGGCAGGGCCTGACCGCGCAGCGCATCCTGGAGGACCTGCAGCAGCGCCTGACGGGGATCCAGGAGGCCCTGATCATCACCATACAGCCGCCGCCGGTGCGCGGCATCGGCACGGGCGGCGGATTCAAGATGATGGTCCAGGACCGGCGGGGCCGCGGGCCCGAGGCGCTGGAGCAGGCCGCGGGCGAGGTGGTGAACGCGGCCCTGCAGACGCCGGGACTGGCCGCGGTGTTCTCGCTCTACAACACCCGCACGCCGAAGATCTTCGCCGACATCGACCGCGTCAGGGCGGAGATGCTGGGCGTCACGGCGGAGCAGATTTTCGAGGCGCTGGAGATCTATCTCGGCTCGACCTACGTGAACGATTTCAACTATCTCGGCCGCACCTACCGGGTGACCGCCCAGGCCGACGGATCGTTCCGGCGAGACTTGAGCGACATCGCCGACTTGAAGACGCGAAGCGCCGAAGGCGGCATGGTTCCCCTGGGCGCGGTGGCCAGCTTCCGCGACATGACCGGCCCCTACCGGGTCGCCCGCTACAATCTCTTTCCCGCCGCCGAGGTGCAGGGCGCGACCATGCCGGGCTATTCGACCGGCTATGCGCTGGAGGCGATGGAACGGATCGCGGCGGAAACCCTGCCCGAAGGCTTCGACTTCGAATGGACCGAGCTCGCCCTGCAGGAGAAGCTGGCCGCCGGGACCGGGCTCGTGGTCTTCGCGGCTTCGGTCGTGTTCGTCTTCCTGCTTCTGGCCGCCCAGTACGAAAGCTGGACGTTGCCGCTTTCCGTCATCCTGATCGTGCCCATGTGCCTACTGGCCGGGGTAAGCGGGCTTCTTCTCCGGGGCATGGACGTCAACATCCTGGCCCAGATCGGCTTCGTCGTGCTGATCGGGCTGGCGGCAAAGAACGCCATCCTGATCGTCGAGTTCGCGCGGCAGGCGGAAGCCGAAGGCATGGACCGGCGGCAGGCCGCCGTGTCCGCCGCACGGATCAGGCTCCGGCCGATCCTCATGACCTCCTTCGCCTTCATTCTCGGCGTGCTGCCGCTCGTCCTTGCGACCGGGGCCGGCGCCGAGACGCGCCAATGGCTGGGAACGGCAGTCTTCTTCGGAATGATCGGCGTGACCGTGTTCGGGCTCGTCTTCACGCCGGTCTTCTATGTCGTCTGCCGGAACCTGGGGGACTGGATGCGGCGGATCGCCCGCGGCCCCCGCGCGGTGAAGGCGCCGGCGGAGTGACCGGTCGTCCCCGGCCGGATCCCGCATCCGGCCGGGGGATCACCCTTTCCGGGAGGCCCCGGCATGCCCGGGCCGAAGGACGATATTCCTGCCCCGTCGCCGGTGCGACGCAGCGGCCGCTTCCGGCTAGCGGGTACAGGGGCTATCTAATAGGCAGATTCTCCTCAGAATGACGGTCCCACGTTCATGAACAGCCGCCTCGTCCGCATCGCGCTCGCCTGTCTCGCCGCCCTCGTCCTCGCGGCCGGCATCGCTGCCTACCAGGTCCGGTCCGAGCGGCAGTCGCAGACTGCGTCCCGCTTCGACATGATCGGCGGCCCCTTCGAGCTTGTCGACCAGGACGGCAAGACGGTGACGCGGGACAGCTTTGCCGGCCGCTTCGTCCTCATGTCCTTCGGCTTCACCTTCTGCCCCGACGTCTGCCCGACCGAGCTGTCGCAGATGGCGGCGACGATGGACCTGCTGGGGGACGAGGCGGAACGGCTTCAGCCGGTGTTCGTCACGGTCGACCCGGAACGGGACACGCCCGAGGCCATCGGCCAGTACGTTCGCCAGTTCCATCCGCGCTTCATCGGCCTGACCGGCACGCCGGAGCAGATCGCGACCGCGGCCGGCGCGTACAAGGTCTACTACAGCAAGGTCGAGCAGGATGGCGGGTACTACACCATGGACCATTCGACCTTCCTCTATCTCCTGGGACCGGACGGCACGACGGTCGACATCTTTCCCTATGGCACCGATCCGGAGGATCTGGCGGCCCGCATCCGCGAGCACATGTCCGCCTGAGGCGATGCAGCGGCGGCACTAGCGTTCGGAGGGCTCTTGCCGCAGGATGGTGCGGATGGTGCATCAGGATCACCGCCGTTTCGGTCTAGCGCCGTCAGGAGCGACGTCCATGTCCCCCTCTGTCCGCCCTTCGGTCATCGGCTGCCTTGGGATCGCCGTCCTTGCACTTTCCGGTTGCGCCAATCCCCGCGCCGAACAGGCGGCCCTTGCGCAGAACGTCCTCATCGGACTTTCCGAGGACACGCTTCTGTCCTGTGCCGGCGTGCCCGATCGAAGCCGGTCGGCCGGCGGCCGCGACTTCTTCACCTACGAGGTCGACCGGATCGACTCTTACGCCTATCCCTATCCCGGTTTTGCCGGCGCCGGCTTCTACCGCAGAGGCTACTGGGGAGGCTGGGGCTGGGACCGCCCGCTCGCGACGGAGATCCGGTCGACCTATTGCGAGGCGACGTTCATCCTCGAGAACGGCCGGGTGACGCAGATCAACTACAACACCCCCACCGGCTCTTCGGGCGGCAGCCTGTCCCAATGCTACGACATCGTGCAGAACTGCATGGGATACGCCCAGTCCACGCCGGCGCCGTGACCCCACCCCGCCCCGTCATCGCCGGGCCGGGCGAACCGTCGTAAACGCCCGCAGATGCTGCGGCGGCAGGGGGATGATCTTCGCCTCCGGATCCGGCCGGATATGGGGCTCGGCCTCAGCCAGCGCCCATTTCCTGAAGGCCGCCACATCGGGCCGGTCCGACCGCTCTTCCGGATAGACGATCCAATAGGCGTGGGGGCTGGCCACCACATGCGGAAAGGGCCGGACCAGACGGCCCGCGACCAGGTCGTCGACCGCGGTCGCCAATGTCGCCAGCGCCACTCCCTGCCCGTCGACCGCCGCCTGAAGCGCCATGGAGGTGTAGCTGAAGCGCGGACCGCGGGTGCCGTCGACGCCCGAGACCCCGACGGCGGTCAGCCACGGCAGCCAGGTCAGCTCTGGCAGCGCGCCGAAGACATCCAGGTCGTCATGCAGCAGGACGTGGTGGCAGAGATCGTGGGGTGTCCGTAGCGGCCGCTCCGGGTCGGACAGCAGGCGCGGGCTGCACACGGCGAAGGCATCGCCCGGCATCAGATGGTCCGCCTGCAGCCCGGGATAGCGCCCGCTGCCGAAGCGCAGCGCCACGTCGACATCGTCGGTGGCGAAGTCGACAAGGCTGGTCGAGGCCATCACCCGGATCTCGACGTCGGACATCTGCGCCTGGAGCCGGCCCAGTCGCGGGATGAGCCAGCGTTCGGCGATCGAGGCCGTGGTGCTGATGGTGAAGGTATCGGACCGCGGCCGCTGCACGAGCTTCCGGGTCTCCTCGTCCAGGCGGT
>JAJUFW010000358.1 GCA_029263555.1 Alphaproteobacteria bacterium | reverse complement strand
ATAGAGGCGCTCCGGCGGAACCTCGGCCGAGACGATCAGCCTGGTCCGCTGCTCGTAGAGCGCGTCAATCAGGGTCATGAACCGCTTTGCCTCGTTGCGATTGGCCTCGTGCATCGCCGGCACGCCCTCGATCAGGACCGTGTGAAAGGTCCGGGCGAGGACCAGGTAATCGGCGGCACCGAGCGGCCTCTCGCACAGCTCGGCGAAGCGGAACCAGGCGACCCCCTGGGCCGCCTTCGGCACGTGCAGGGTTCGGCCCTTGAGCGCGATGGTCTGGGGCGCGGCCTCGGCGTCGTCGGTCAGATCGGCGAAGGTATCGGCGAGGGCGGCCGATGCGGCTGCACCCAGCGGATGGTGGAAGACGCGCCGGCCGCGCAGCCGGGCTAGGCGGTAGTCGATCCCGCCGTCGAGATGGAGGATGTCCAGCCGCTTCTTCAGGAGATCGATGAAGGGCAGGAAGTTCCGGCGGTTGAGCCCGTCCTTGTAGAGGTCGTCCGGCGCCCAGTTGGAGGTGGCGACGACGACGACGCCGGCTTCCAGGAGTGCGGTGAACAGCCGGCCGAGGATCATCGCATCGGCAATGTCGACCACATGGAACTCATCGAAGCAGAGGAGCCAGCTTTCCGCCGCGAGCTGCTTCGCCAGGGGAGGAATCGGATCGTCCGAATTCCGGCCGCGCTTCCTGTCCGATGACGCCGCGGACGAGCGCCACTGGTGCAGCCGGTCGTGGATCTCGAGCATGAACTGGTGGAAATGGACCCGCCGCTTGGCTGCGACCGGCGCGGTCCGGAAGAAGAGATCCATGAGCATGGACTTGCCCCGGCCGACATCGCCATAGAGATAGAGTCCCTGGGGCGTCGGGGTGGTCCGGCGGGCGAGGCCGAAGCGGGCACGCCAGCCGCCGATGCCGGCGGAGGGCTGGTAATGCCGCAGCGCATTGTGCAGGCTTTCCAGCTTTTCCGCTGCCAGCGCCTGCATGGGGTCGGATCTGATGGTGCCGTCACTTACCAGCGCGCGGTAGGCGGCAAGCGGTCCTTCGGTCATGGCCGGGGGTGCCGATCGGTGGAGAGTGAGGGAAGTCCTAGCGGATGATAGATATCATGAAAAGGCGCGAGACGTCGGCAGCGGGCGGCGCATGGTGACCGGCGACGGCTTCCTGGAGCTTGCCGGGCGCGGCCGGAACGGGGCGTTGCGCTGGACCGCCGCCATGCTGGTGATCCTCACCCTCTGGTTCGGGCTGACCTATGCGATGGGCTGGGTGCTGGCGGCAGGCATCCGGCTCGGCCACGGCGCCGGCAATCCGCCGCCGCCGGTTCCGGGGTCCCTGACGGGCCTCGGCCGGCTGGCCGATTTCGTGCTCGTCAATCTGAGCTTCCTGCCCCTGTTGCTCGGCCTCTACGTCGCGGTCCGCCTAGTCCATCGCCGCCCGTTCCGAACTCTCATCACCGCCGGGGAGCGCGTCGACTGGGCCCTGGCCTTCCGCGCAGGCGCGCTCTTTCTTCTTGCGCTTGCAAGCCTGACGGCACTTCAGGCGGTCCTGATGCCGGGGGCCTTCCGCGCCGGGGCGGATCCTGTCCGCCTTCTCCTGTTCCTGCCCTTCGCGCTCGTCCTGACGCCGATCCAGGCCGCGACGGAGGAGCTGCTGATGCGCGGCTATGCCATGCAGGGGCTGCGGCGGCTGACGGCTCGGCCCTGGGCGATCGTTGCCGGGAGCAGCGTTCTCTTCGCCATCCTCCACGGCGCCAACCCGGAAATCGGGCAGGCGCCGGTCCTGGCGTTCCTGTTCTATCTGGGATTCGGGGCGGTTCTCGCCCTCGTCACGATCAGGGCCGGCAGGCTCGAGCCCGCTATTGGCATCCACGCGGCGAACAATCTGTTCACCGTGATAGTGGTCAATCCGGCGACGACGGCGCTGCCGTCGCCTTCGCTCTTCACCTATCTCATGCCCGTCGGCGGCGTCGACCTCGTAATGCTCCTCGTGGCCGGGGGCGTCGCCTGGCGCCTGACGCCGGCCGGGGCTAGAGGACGCGGAAGTTCTTGAACTGCCAGGGATCGTCCCGGTCCAGGTCTTCCGGGAAGAGATGCCCGCGGTCCTGAAGCGGCGTCCAGTCGCTATAGGCGCCGGTCATGCGCCCGAGATAGGGACGCGCGATCGCCATCACCCGCTCATGCTCCATCTCGTCGGGCTCTATCACGCCACGGCGCGGATTTTCGATCGCCCAGACCATTCCGGCCAGCACGGCCGCCGTGACCTGAAGGCTGGTGGCGTTGTTGTGGGGGGCGAGGCGGCGCGCCTCTTCGATCGAGAGCTGGGAGCCGTACCAGTAGGAGCCCTTGGCATGCCCCATCAGCAGGACGCCAAGCTCGTCCACGCCGCTCACGATCTCGTCCATCATCAGGCGGAAGCGCGGCTGCGGCTGCCAGTTCTTGCCGGCCAGCTCGTGCACGGACAGCACCGCGTCGTCGCAGGGATGATAGGCGTAGTGGACCGTGGGCCGGTAGACGACCCGGTCACCGTCGCGGACCGTGAAGAAATCGGCGATGGAGATCGCCTCGTTATGGGTGATGAGGAAGCCGTGGAAGGGTCCCTCCGTCGGCGTCCAGGTCCTGACCCGGGTCGAGGCACCTGGCCGCTCCAGATAGATCGCGGCGTCGGAGCCATAGCCGTGGCGGCGCCCGTCCGGCGGCAGCGCCTTCTCGTGGCTGCCCCAGCCGAGCTCCGCGGGCTGGCAGCCTTCGCCGATGAAGCCTTCGATCGACCAGGTGTTGACGAACTCTCCGACCTCTTTCGCCCGGGATGCCACCTGGGTGTCGCGCTCGGCGATGTGGATGACCTTGACTCCGAGCCTGCGCGCCAATGCCGCCCAGCCGGCACGGTCGCGCGGCATATCGGCCGGCAGGCCGGTGTCCTCCGCGATCGTGAGCAGCGCCTCCTTGACGAAATGGGAGACCAGCCCCGGATTGGCGCCGTGGGTGATCACCGCGGTGGGGGCGTCCGCCCCGTCGGTCCGCAGCGCCAGCGCGCTTTCCCGCAGCCCGTAGTTCGACCGCTCCGAGGCGCTGCGATTCGGGTCCGTGTACCCTCCGGCCCAGGGCTCGATGCAGGTGTCGAGATAGAGGGCACCCTTTTCCCGGGCGAAGCGGATCAGGTCGACCGACGAGACGTCGACCGAGAGGTTGAGAAGGAAATCGCCGGGCCCGAGCAGGGGGTCCAGAATATCGCGGTAGTTCCCGGGCGTGAGCGGCTGGATGCGGAACTCGACGGCGGCCTCTTGTGCTTGGCCGCGCCCCTGCTCCTCGGCCGTCAGGATGACGATCCGCCCGGGCGCGATCGCGATATGCCGCAGGATCAGTGGCAGAACGCCCCGGCCGATGCTGCCGAAGCCGACAATGACCAGACGGCCGGGAAAGGAGACGGGTGCGTGCGCTGGGGCCATCGGCGAAACTCCTGGGGCCAGGAAATCCGGCCCCTCAGGCCGCGCCTATGCACGATAAGGCCGCTTTTGTCCACTGCGGCATTGACGCAAGGAACCGGATCCGCCGACGCTAAGGCCGGCCCGCGAGGGCCGGCCTTGCGGTCACACGGGGTCAGTCACCGCGGATGCACTCGAACGTGGCCACGTTCACGGCGCCGTCATTGTCGACATCCCTGAGGACGGCGCGGCCGTTGTAATCGCTGCAGTAATCGTCCGCCTGATCCTGGACCACGTCATCCTCGCCGTCGGCGAAGCGGTAGGTAATGGTGGGATTCTCGGACTGGACGCGTGTGCCGCCCACCGTTCCGCAGGCGGCGAGGAGAAGGGCAAGCAACGACGGCAACAGAAGGCGCATGGGACGAGGCTCCAGCAACGGATCTACGGCCCATTCAACAGCAGAACCGCCCCGCGGTTCCCGGGAGCCGGGCGGTCCCGCCCGGCCTTCCCCTTCCGAACCCGTCAGCGGCGGGCGACCATGAGGCGCTTGATCTCGCCGATCGCCTTTGCCGGGTTGAGCCCCT
>JAJUFW010000417.1 GCA_029263555.1 Alphaproteobacteria bacterium | reverse complement strand
GTCGACCGGCCGCTTCGTCAGTTCCAGCGCCTCGCGTGCCTTGGCCACCCGCACCTGCTGCACGTACTCGACCGGCCGGAACCCGGTGGCGCCGCTGAACCGGCGCAGGAAGGTGCGCTCCGTCAGCCCGGCCAGGGCCGCGAGATCGGCCACCGCCAGCGGTTCGGCATGACGGGCATGGATATGCTGCTGCGCCCGCAGCACCGCCGCGTCGCCGTGGTCGAACCGCGGAACGAACTGGCTGAACGGCAATTGGTGCCGCCGCGGCGGATCGATCAGCAGAAAGCGCGCCGTCGCCAGCATCACGCCGGCGCCCATGAGCCGTTCGACCAGCGTCAGGCCAAGGTCGGTCCAGGCGAGAATGCCCCCCGCCGTCAGGATGTCGCCCTCGTCGATCACCATGCGTTCTTCGGCGAGGTCGATCTCGGGGAACCGTTCGGCCAGCTGCCGGGCGAAGGCCCAGTGGGTCGTGGCGCGGCGTCCGTTGATCAGCCCGGTTTCGGCCAGCACGAAGGCCCCGGCGCAGACGGAGCACAGGATCGCCCCCTCCGCATGGCAGGCGTTCATCCAGGCCGCGGCCGCGGTCATCGGGCGCATGGCCTCGGGCATGACGATGCTGGGCGGCGCGATCACATGGGTCAGCCGGTGGGGCGCCCCGGGGTGACTGTCCCAGACGCAGGCGACGGGACCTTCGTCCCCGGCCCGCCAGTGCGACACGCGGATCTCAGGAACCTCGTCCTCGACGATCCGCGCCGCCCATTCCCCCGCAATACGGAACAGGTCCGTCAGCCCGTGCACCGCCGCCAGCTGGCAGTCCGGATAGATGAGAAGACCGATTTCGGCCACCAGGCTTCCCTGCGCCATCTTGTCGGTTATGCCTTGTTGATTGTCGGTTCCGCCAAGTTTCAACCCTGCCCCGACCCGCTAGCTTTGTCCATGTCGAAACGACGACGGCGCAGAAAGCGTCATCACAGTCGGGACCTCGGGATCCCGCGATGCGGGCGAGGTGTCCTGCATACCGGCGCGACGGCGATCCCTGGCCCCCGGGCCTCCCGATCCCGGCGAGCGCCCCCCGCGAACAGGCGAAAGGAGAGATCATGAGCAGCAACATCCTGACCACCAGCGACGGCACCCGGATCTTCTACAAGGATTGGGGCCCGCGCGACGCGCAGCCGGTGATGTTCCACCACGGCTGGCCGCTTTCGGCGGACGACTGGGACAACCAGATGCTGTTCTTTCTGTCCCAGGGCTACCGCGTGATCGCCCATGACCGACGCGGCCATGGCCGATCGGACCAGACCGACACCGGAAACGACATGGACACCTATGCCGCCGACGTCGCCGAACTGGCCGCCGCTCTGGACCTGAAGAACGCCATCCATATCGGACATTCCACCGGAGGCGGCGAGGTCGCCCGCTATGTCGCCCGCGCCGAGCCGGGCCGCGTGGCGAAGGCCGTGCTGGTCGGCGCCGTGCCGCCGATCATGCTCAAGACCGAGGCGAATCCCGACGGTTTGCCCATGGAGGTCTTCGATGGCTTCCGCTCTGCGCTCGCGGCGAACCGGGCACAGTTCTTCATCGATGTGGCGTCCGGGCCGTTCTACGGCTTCAACCGTCCGGGCGCCAAGGTCATCCAGGGGCTGATCGACAACTGGTGGCGGCAAGGCATGGCGGGCGGCGCCAAGGCGCAGTACGACTGCATCGCCGCGTTCTCCGCCACGGATTTCACCGAGGATCTGAAGGCGATCACGGTGCCCGTCCTCCTGCTGCACGGCGAGGACGACCAGGTCGTGCCGATCGCGAATTCGGCGCATAAGGCGATCAAGCTGCTGCGGAACGGCACGCTGAAGACCTATCCGGGCCTGTCGCACGGCATGTTCGCCACGCATCCCGACATCATCAACGCCGACCTGCTGGAATTCGCGCGGGGCTGATCCCCCGCCGGCATCGGCGCCGACGGCACGCGTCCGGCGTGACCGGCAAAGGAGGAGCCCGCTCGACCGGGCCCAGGTTTCCGGCTCATCGAAGCCTTCCCCGGAAGGCGGAGAAGAGCCGGAAACCACGCAAGCGGCGTCCTCCGCTCCACGATACGAAATGCGTTTCACGATTCTCTGTACAGGACACGCTTCCTTCCCTAGCATCACCGCTATCGACGCACACCAAGACGGCCCCGTGGCAGTGGACGCAGGTGACGACCAGGGCCCTCTCGGGAGGCGCGCCTTCAGCGGCGAAGGAGTCGCAGCCGGTCGGGGGAACCGCCCGGGCGCTCGCCGCAACGCGCCGCCGACCGATCGGGCAGCCCCTCGCCTTTGCGCAAACTGCCGCCCGCGCCGGATGCATGACGATCGGAGGTCGCCCGTGGACGCCGAGCAGCTCTCGCTCAAGACACCGAAGGGATCGCCGAGGGCGCTCGCGTTCGCGACGGCGGAGGGGCTCGCCTCTTTCGGCATAGGCTTCGCCGGCGCCCTGCTGTTCTGGTTCGCCGATCTGCCGCTGCCCTGGATGCTGGGGGCGATGACCGCGACCGCGGTCTCCGCCATGTTCGGCGTTCCCTGGCAAATTCACCGTACCGTGCGAGACGTCGCCCGGCCGGTGATCGGCGTCCTTGCGGGCAGCGCGTTCACGCCCGCCATCCTGGGACAGGCCGGCGGCTGGGCGGGCATCCTGGCCGTTATCGTCCTTTTCGGCATCGCGACAACGCTGACGGGGTACCTCATCGCGCGCTTCGCGTTCGGGCTGGACCGTGCGACGGCCTTCTTCAGCTCCACCCCTGCGGGACTGACCGAGATGTCCCTGATGGGCGATTCCCTGGGCGGCAATCTGCGGTCGCTCTTCCTGATCCACTCGATCCGCGTGGTCGCCGTCGTCTTCTGCGTGCCCACCATCCTGCAGATCGTCAACGGCGTCGATCTCGGGACCGCAGCCGGTGCCGGATATCGACCGGCCGATATCGGCGACGCCCTGGACTGGGCCCTGCTTTCGCTCTGCGGACTCGGCGGCTATGTGCTCGGCCGGCGCTTTCGCATTCCCTCAAACGTGATGATCTTCAGCATGCTGCTGAGCGCGGCGCTGCACCTCGGCGGGGCCACGACCGCAGCGCCGCCGGCGTGGCTGGTGATCGCGGTGCAGGTGGTGATCGGCAGCATCGCCGGTGCCCGTTTCCGGGGCATCCGCTGGGCCGAGATGCGCGTGACCCTTGCGTTCGGTGTGTCGTGGGCCATCCTGGTGGTCGCCGCCGCCGTCGCCACGGCCGCGGCCGTGGCCGGCGTCTCCCGGCAGGATTTCAGCGCGATCCTGCTGGCCATTGCGCCGGGGGGCATGGCCGAGATGACGATCGTGACCTATGCGCTCGGAATCGACGTCGCGTTGTTGAAAATGCCGTCTGCGCCATCCGCCACGATCACCGCGTTCGCGCCGGCATCGGTGACGGCTGCCTT
>JAJUFW010000281.1 GCA_029263555.1 Alphaproteobacteria bacterium | reverse complement strand
CAGGGAAGAGGGCAGCAGACATGGTTAGGATCCTCTATGTCGAGGACAACCCGGACAATGTCTACATGCTGTCCCGCCGGCTGCAGCGGCGCGGCTTCGAGGTCATCGTGGCGGGCGACGGCGCCGAGGCGGTGGCCCGGGCGCGGGATCAGACGCCCGCGCTGATCCTGATGGATCTCAGCCTGCCGGTGATCGACGGCTGGGAGGCGACCCGCCGGCTCAAGGCCGATCCGGCGACGCGCGACATTCCCGTCATCGCGCTTACGGCCCATGCCATGGCCGGGGACCGGGAACGGGCTCTCGCCTGCGGCTGCGACGAGTTCGAGGTCAAGCCGGTCGAGTTCGATCGGCTCATCGGCAAGATCGAAACGCTGCTTGACGGGAGGGGACGGTCGTGACCGGCTGGAGTTCCGACGGCGCACCTTCGATCCTGGTCGTCGACGACAATGCGGACAACCGCTACACGCTGCTGCACCGGCTGCGGCGGGAGGGCTACGAGAACGTGACCGAGGCCGCCGACGGCCGGACAGCGTTGGACCTCATGGCCCGGCAGCGCTTCGACCTCGTGCTTCTGGACGTGATGATGCCCGGGCTGAACGGCTACGAGGTGCTGTCCCGGATCAAGTCCGACGACCGGCTGCGGGACATTCCGGTCATCATGGTTTCGGCCGTCGACGAGCTGGAAAGCGTCATCCGCTGCATCGGCCTGGGGGCGGAGGATTATCTCCCGAAGCCGTTCAATGCGACCCTGCTGCGCGCCCGCGTCACCGCGTGCCTGGAGAAGAAGCGGCTGCACGACCAGGAGGCGCTCTTCCGCGATTGGCTCGATGCCGAGCGGCGCCGCACCGACCAGCTCCTCCGCTCGGTCCTGCCGTCGGACATCGCGCGGGAGCTGAAGGAGAGGGGTGCCGTCCGGCCGCGCCGCCGCGAGGACGTGGCCGTGCTGTTCTGCGACATCGTCGATTTCACCGCCTATTGCGACCGGCACCCGCCGGAAGAGGTCGTGGCCGACCTTCAGGCGCTGGTCCATGTGTTCGAGGAGGTCGTCGAGCGTCGCCGCATGGAGAAGATCAAGACCGTCGGCGACGCCTTCATGGCGACCGCGGGCCTGCTCGCGGACCGGGAGGACCCGGTTCTGGACGCCGTCCGCTGCGGCCTCGACATGATCGAGTCGACGCGGCGGTGCAAGCCCGACTGGCGCGTGCGCGTCGGGCTCCACTGCGGGCCGGTGGTGGCCGGCATCGTCGGGCGCAGCCAATTCCTGTTCGATCTCTGGGGCGATACGGTCAACACGGCGGCCCGGATCACCGCCTGGGCCCCGCCCGACACGCTGGTCTTGAGCGAAAACGCCTGGCGCATGGTCGCCGGTCGCTGCCAGGGGCGTTCCCACGGCGTCGTCGAGCTGAAGGGAAAGGGCGGCATCGAACTGGTCGAATGCAGCGTCGCCGCCGAGAGCGAGGCCTGAACGGCAGGCGCCCCGATCACCTCAGATTGGCTTTCAGGAACTCAAGCGTCCGTGTCCAGGCCAGGCGGGCGTCCTTCCGGTCGTAGTTGTTGCCGGTCGGGTTCGCGAAGCCATGCCCGGCGTCGTAGCGGTGGAGGATGTGCATCTTGCCGGCGCGGGTCAGCGCATTGTCGAAGCGCTGCACCATGTCCGTCGGGACGCCTCCCACCGCTGTGCCGAAATGGCCCAGCACCGGCCCCTTGACGGCGCTCAGCGCCGCCGGATCGTCCGGTCCCTCGCAATCGTAGATCACGGTTGCATCCACCGGCACGGCCAGCGAGGCCTGTAGCGACCAGCCGCCGCCCAGGCACCAGCCGATGGTCGCCACCTTGCCGGTCGAGAAATCCTGGGCCTTCAGCCATTCGATCGAGGCGCCGAGGCTCTCGCGGACCTGGTCGGGACGGATGCTTGCCGCGAGCTGGCCGGCCTCGGCGGGAGTCGTGGCCACCGCCCCGTTCATCAGGTCGACGGCCAGCGCGGCATGTCCTTCGCCGGCGAGCTCGGCGGCGACCGCCTGCATCTGGTCGGTCAGTCCCCATCCGTCGTGGATCAGCAGCACCGCCCCCGACGGCCGGTCCTCGGGGAGCGCGAGGACGGCCCGCAGGCTCCGGCCCCCCGGCACCCTGATGGAGACAGGTTCCAGCTCCCGGGCGACGGCACGGGCGATCGTGGGATCGGCCAGGACGGTCGCAAGGGGCACCCCGGCGGCGGCCACCGTCACGACGGTGCGGCATGTCCAGGTCACAGGGGCGGTCATGTTCGGCGCTCCCCGTTGGTCCGGCAGTTCTCTCAAGAATGCCCGGTCTGCGCCGGAAACAATGACGTCTCGTGTCGGGTTCCGGCGGCGCCTGGCCGGCCCCGCCTGGAACCGGCCATTCGTTTCGGGGTTTGAAAGGGCGGAATTGGCAATAAAGGTCGTGGGCCAAGATGCATGGGAAACGTCATGCGGCGGGCCGGGCCGTGGATTGCGCCGACCGGTCGCCGCTCGCCGCCGCGTCCGGCTCCCCGTCCGGGGAGGAGCCCCTCTGGCAGCGCTGGAAGGCGATCAACTACCAGAAGTACGAGCGGATCGCCGGGGTCTACGACCTGATCGACGGGCCCTACGAAATTCTCTGGAAGCGCCGGCTGCGTCCGGCCGTCTTCGAGGATGCGACCGGAACCATTCTGGACGCGGGCGCCGGCACCGGCTGCAACGTGCAATTCTATCCGCCGGGGCACCCGGTCACGGGAATCGATCTCAGCCCCCGCATGCTGAAGCGGGCGCGCCGGCGGGCCGCGAAGCTGGGCGTGGACGCCCGGTTCATGGAGATGGACGTGATGAACACGTCCTTCCCGGACGCCAGTTTCGACACGATCGTCGCCACCTTCGTGTTCTGCGTCCTGGACCAGCATCAGCAGCTGCCGGCGCTGAAGGAACTTCGCCGTCTCTGCCGGCCCGGGGGGACGATTCGGCTCCTCGACTACTCCATGTCGGAGCGGCCGTTGCTGCGCTACTGGATGAAATGCGTCTCGCCCTGGCTCCGCTGGGCCTTCGCCGGAACCTACGAGCCCGGGACGGAGCGGTATGTCGATGCGGCCGGGCTGGAGATCGTGTCCACCCGGATGTTCATGGGCGATGCGGTGAAGCTGCTGGTGCTGAGGCCGAGGCCCCCTCAATAGGTGGGCCAGAGCCCCGGAGTCGCCAGCTCGATCACGTGGCCGTCCGGGTCGTGGAAATAGAGGCTGCGCCCGCCCTGCTCCCAGGCCATTTCGCTGTGGATCGGCACGCCGCAGACGGCAAGCCGGCGCCGCCAGGCGTCCAGGCTGTCCTCCGGGATGGCGAAGGCCATGTGCAGGGGGCCGCTGCCGTCATGGCCGGGGATGGTACCGCCCGGCACGCTGACATCCTCGCGGGTGGCTCCGCGCGTAAAGATCAGCAGCACGCCCTGCCGCCCCGCATCGAAGGCGGTCAGCCGGTCGCTCCGGCTCATCACCTTGAGCCCCAGCACCGTCTCGTAGAAGGCGACGGCGCGATCCATGTCGTCGACGTAAAGGGCGGTCTCGAGAAGCCCGGTGATACGTGGCATCGCTTCTCCCCCTCCCGTCGGTGTCTGGCTGCCGGTCATGCCGCGTTCACCGCTCCGTGGCAATGCTTGAACTTCTTGCCCGAACCGCAGGGGCAGGGCGCGTTGCGTGCCGTCTTGCCCCAGGTTTCGGGCAGGTTCGGATCGACGGCTACGCCGGCCGGCGGCGCATTGCGGATCGTGCCCGCCGGGGCCGCGGCCGCCGCGCCGGCTTCGGCCAGCGCCGGATCGCGCCGGGTTTCCTGCACGTTCTGCGGCGGCGGGGGCTGGGGCACGTCTTCCGGCCGGCCGACCCGCATCTCGACATGGGACAGCACCCGGGTCACGTTCTCGCGCAGCTGGCTGAGCATGGTCTGGAACAGCTCGAACGCCTCGGCCTGGTACTCGCGCAGGGGATCGCGCTGGGCATAGGCCCTGAGATTGATGCCCTGCCGGAGATGGTCGAGCGTCAGCAGATGGTCCTTCCAAGTCTGGTCCAGGATCTGCAGCAGCAGGCTCTTCTCCGCCATGCGCATGATGTCGGCGCCGTACTGTTCGGTCTTGGCCCGCATCTTGGCGTCCGAGGCCTCGCGGATCCGCTCCTCGATCTCGGTCTCGGCGATGCCTTCCTCCTGCGCCCATTTCTCGATCGGCAGGTCGAGGGCAAGAACGCGGGCGACCTCTTCCTTCAGGCCCTTGACGTCCCACTGCTCGGCATAGGAATTGGCGGGGATCGCCGTCCTGACCATGTCGCTGATCACCTCGTGGCGCATGTCCTCGACGACATGCTCCACCTCCTTCGAGGCCATGATCTCCCGGCGCTGCTCATAGACGACCTTCCGCTGGTCGTTCATGACGTTGTCGAACTTCAGCAGGTTCTTGCGGATGTCGAAGTTGCGCGCCTCGACCTTCTGCTGAGCCTTCTCCAGCGCCTTGTTGATCCAGGGATGGATGATCGCCTCGCCCTCTTTCAGGCCCAGCCGCTGGAGCATCCCGTCCAGACGGTCGGACGCGAAGATCCGCATGAGGTCGTCTTCGAGGCTGAGGAAGAACTTCGAGCGGCCGGGATCGCCCTGGCGGCCGGAGCGGCCGCGAAGCTGGTTGTCGATCCGCCGGCTTTCATGGCGCTCGGTTCCGACCACGAACAACCCGCCTGCCTCCAGCGCCACTCTCTT
>JAJUFW010000262.1 GCA_029263555.1 Alphaproteobacteria bacterium | reverse complement strand
AGATGCACACGCCGATCGCGGCGCCCGCGCCGAGCTCGAGCATCGTGATCCCGGCCATGACCCGCCGGAACAGCAGCAGCGACGCGAGCCCGGCGGTCACGAAGCGGAGGCCGACGAAGAACAGCGGGCCGCTGTGGGCCATCGCGATCTGGACGATGAGGAACGTCGTCCCCCACAGCATGGTGACGGCGATCAGCGCCAGCTCCTGGCGTGACGGCAGGGCAGCCGGGCGATTGCGCGGAATCGGCAGGTGCATCATACTGCACATCTCTATGCGCAATATGATGCACAATCAATCTCCCCGATCCGACGTGCTGAGACATCTCGGCCGCAACCTTCGCCGGATGCGGCAGCAGTCGGGGATGAGCCAGGTCGCGCTGGCCGATGCCTCGGGCGTGAGCCGGCGCATGATCGTCAATCTGGAGGCGGGCGACACCAATGTCAGCCTCGCGACCGTGGACCGCCTGGCCCACGCGCTCGGCACGACTTTCGTGGCGCTGGTCAGCGATCCCGGGGCGGAAAGCCGCCGGATCGACGAGGTGGCGTGGCGCGGTCTGGGCGCAGAAAGCTTCGCCGTGCTTCTGGGCAGCGCGCCGGCCCGTCGCGAGGCCCAGCTATGGTCCTGGTCGCTGGCGCCGCAGGAACGCTACCGGGCCGAGCCGGACCCCGAGGGCTGGCACGAGATGGTGTTCGTGACCCGGGGCCGCCTGCGCATCGAGCTCGGCGAAGGCGACCGGGTCGTCGAGGCCGGCGGCTTTGCCATCTACAGCAGCGCCCAGCCCTACGCCTATGTCAACGAGGCCCGCACGGTGACGCGGTTCGTTCGCACCGTCGTTTGCTGAAGCCGTGGCCGGAGGCGGAAGAGCGGCGGGCCCTAATTGCCCAGAAGCCGGCGCAGAAGCCCCGTGATGCCCCCCTCCTCGGCCGGCGGGGCCGGATGGGCGACCATGACCGGCGCCTCGGGCATCGGCATGGGCTCGGGCGCCGGCCCCTCCAGCCCGGGCAGGGGCCTCGGCGGCAGGCCCTCGTGGGCGGGGATCATGAAGTCGCGCCAGATCCGTGCGGGCAGGCCGCCGCCGGTCGCCCGCTGCATCGGCTGGCCATCGTCGTTGCCGACCCAGACGCCGACCACCAGATCGGCCGTGAAGCCGACGAACCAGGCGTCGCGATGATCCTGGCTCGTGCCGCTCTTGCCGGCGGCCGGCCGGTCCAGCTTGGCCGATCGCCCGGTGCCGATCTCGATCACGGCGCTCAGCATCCGGTTCAGTTCGCGCACATGCCAGGGCATGACCGCCTCGCCCGGGCCTTCGCCCTGGCGGCGGTAGACCGGCGTGCCGTCGCGGTCGCGAATGGTCATGATGGCGTAGGGCCACACGCCGATGCCGTCCCGGGCGAAGACGGCGAAGGCGGTGGTCAGCTCCAGAAGGGTGACCTCGCTTGATCCCAGCGCCAGCGACAGGTCCCGCCTGAGGTCGCTCGTGATCCCGAGCCGCCGGGCAACCGCGATCACGTTGTCGATACCGGCGCGCTCCAGCATCCGCACGGCGGTGGTGTTCGCCGATTTGGCCAGGGCTTCGGTCGCCGTGATCTCTCCCAGATAGCCGTCGTAGAAGTTGCGCGGGCTGTAGCCGGCGATATTGATCGGCGCGTCGATCACGGTTTCGTAGGGTCGCAGGCCCTGCTGCAGCGCCGTCAGGTAGACGATCGGCTTGAACGCCGATCCCGGCTGCCGCCGCGCCTGGACCGCGCGGTTGAACTGGCTGTCCTGGTACGAGCGGCCGCCGACCATGGCGACGACCGCGCCGTCCGGCCGCATGGCGACCAGGGCCGCCTGGCTGACCCTTCCTTCCTCGCCCGACTCCTCCAGATGCCTGCGGACGACGGCCTCGGCCAGGCGCTGCAGCTCCGGGTCCAGCGTGGTCTCGACCAAAAGGTCGGAAAGTCCGGTGCCGGCGAAGTCGGGCACCATGCCCGCGACCCAGTCCGAGAAATAGCGGCCGCCCTGGCCGGCGCCCGGCCGGCGGCGCGGCACCGGGGGCAGGGACGCCAGCCGCTGCAGCTCCGTCTCGCTCAGATATCCGGCGTCGACCATGGCGTTCAGCACCATCTCGGCCCTTGCCTCCGCCAGCTGGGGGGCACTGGCCGGGGAAAAGCGCGACGGCGCCTGGAGCAGTCCGGCCAGCGTCGCCGCCTGGCGCAGGTTCAGCTCTGTCACGGGAACGCCGAAATAGCCGCGGGCCGCGGCCTCGATGCCGTAGGCTCCGGCGCCGAAATAGGCCCGGTTCAGATAGGCGGAGAGGATCTGGTCCTTGGAATAGTTGATCTCCAGCCAGATCGCGAGCAACGCCTCCTGGATCTTGCGCCGGTAGGTCCGGTCGGGCGTGAGGAACAGGATCTTGGCGAGCTGCTGGGTGATCGTGGACCCGCCCTGGACGATGCGGCCGGCCTGCCAGTTGGCGACGGCGGCGCGGGCGAGGCCGATGGGGTCGATGCCGAAATGGCTGTAGAAGCGCCGGTCCTCGATGGCGAGCACCGCCTGGACCACATGGGCCGGCATCCGCTCCACGGGCACGACCTCGCCGACCAGGTCGCCGTAGCGGGCGAGGCGCGAGCCGTCCTCGGCCAGGATGGTGATCGCCGGGCGCCGCTCGGGCATCGCCACCTGGTCGATCGCCGGCAAGTCGTGGGCGAACCAGGCGATCGCCCCGACCAGCGCGATCACGCTCCAAATCGCGGCGACCGCGGTCCATTTGAAAAGGGTGCGCAGAAGGCCGTCACCCCGCCTCGGGCGGGCCGGTCGGCGGGGCCTCTTCGGCGTGTCGTTCGGTCCGGGGCGCCGGCGGGGGCGGTCCCCGGAGGAGGCCTTCGGCCGCTCGCCGGCGCTCATCCTGCTCGTCATGTCCCGTTCATTCCCGAAGATTCAAGCGGATTCAAGACGAAATGGGGCGTTTCGAAGAATTTCGCAGGTCCCCCGCGAGCGGGGATCCGGCGGCCCGGCGGGACTCGTGCGGACGGCTTTCTCCTCAACCCGGGATTGCGGAGGAAGGGCGCCGGTCCGGCCCGGGAAAGCCGGGCCCCGGGCGCCCTCCCATTTTGCGAAAAGTTTTCGAAGCAACGCCGCCTTTAGGCTATAGTACGCGGCCCCGTGGCCAGTCGGCCGATCGGATTTTCCTTCAGCCGGCGGTTGCCGGTTTTCAAATCGCTCGGGTCCCAGATGAAGCTCACGATCGAACGCGCCGCTTTGCTGAAGTCCCTCGGCCACGTGCAGAGCGTCGTGGAACGGCGGAACACCATTCCGATCCTGTCCAATGTCCTGATGCGCGCGACGGGCGGCACGCTCTCGCTCACCGCGACCGACATGGATCTCGAGATCGTGGAATCCGTGCCGGTCGAGGTCGTTCGGGAAGGCGCCGTGACGGCGCCGGCCCATACCCTCTACGACATCGCCCGCAAGCTTCCCGACGGCAGCCAGGTGGAGCTGGAGTGGTCGGGCGACCTGCACGCGCCGCTGTCGCTCCGGGCCGGCCGGTCCAGCTTCAAGCTGGGCTCGCTCCCGGTCGAGGACTTCCCGACCATGGCGGGCGGGGAGATGCCGAACCGCTTCGCCCTGCCGGCGCGGGACCTGAAGCTCATGATCGACCGAACGCGCTTCGCCATCTCCACCGAGGAGACGCGCTATTACCTGAACGGCATCTATTTCCACGCCAGCCGGGCGCCGGGCGAGGGCGAGCCGCTAGCGGTCCTGCGCGCGGTCGCGACCGACGGCCACCGTCTCGCCCGGGTCGAGATGGCGCTGCCCGCCGGGGCGGAAAGCATTCCGGGCGTGATCGTGCCGCGCAAGACGGTGACGGAGTTGCGCAAGCTTCTGGACGAGGCAGGCGAGACGATCGAGGTCAGCCTGAGCGACGCCAAGATCCGCTTCGCCTTCGACAGCATCGTCCTCACATCCAAGCTGATCGACGGCACCTTCCCCGATTACGAGCGGGTGATTCCCACGGGCAACGACAAGATCCTGACGGTCGACGCCCGGACCTTCGCCGCCGCGGTCGACCGGGTCTCCACCATTTCGACGGAGAAGAGCCGGGCCGTGAAGCTCAGCCTCCGGGACGGAATGCTGACCCTGTCCGCCACCTCGGCCGAGCAGGGGAGCGCGACCGAGGAGATCGAGGTCGATTATGACGCCCCGGCCATCGAAATCGGTTTCAACTCTCGCTATCTATTGGACATCACCCAGCAGATCGAGGGTGACGACGCGCAGTTCAGCATGGCCGACGCGGCGTCGCCGACGATCGTGCGTGACGCGGCGGACACGAGCGCGCTTTACGTGCTCATGCCGATGCGGGTCTAGGCCGAAGGTAGCGGGTTCGACGGAAAATCGTGGTTGCACGGGCAGGAGCGCAGGCGCCGCGGCAGGAGAAGGAAGACCGGCCGGGCGTGGCGCGCCTTGCGGTTACTCGGCTGACGCTCAGCGACTTCCGATGCTATGCCGACGCGCGACTCGAAACGGATCGCCGGCCGGTCGTGCTGACCGGCCCCAACGGCGCCGGGAAGACCAATCTCCTGGAAGCCGTGTCGTTCCTGGCGCCGGGCCGGGGGCTGCGCCGCGCCACCCTGGCCGAGGTGCGCCGGAGGGAGGCGGGCGACGGGTCGGCCTGGGCGGTCAATGCCCGCCTGGAGACGCCGGTTGGGCCGGTCGCGATCGGCACCGGGTCGGATCCGCAGGCCGGCGAGGCCGGGTCGCGGCGGCTGGTACGGATCGACGGGCAGGCGGCGCCCAGCCAGGCGGCGCTGGGCGCCCATGTGACGCTGGCCTGGCTGACCCCGCAGATGGACCGGCTGTTCATCGAGGGGGCGTCCGGGCGCCGACGTTTTCTCGACCGGCTGGTGTTCGGCTTCCAGCCGGACCATGCCGGCGCTGGCGGCGGAAGAGAGGCTGAAGGCGCGGCTTGCCGAGATGCGGCGGGT
>JAJUFW010000512.1 GCA_029263555.1 Alphaproteobacteria bacterium | reverse complement strand
GTCCGGATTCGTCGATCTGGTCGATTCGCAGCTGATAGGTGCCGATGTCGACCGGCTGCTGCGGCTGGATCTCGAACGCACCCGCGTCGTCGGCTCGGGCGGTCCCGACCAGTTCGTTGTTCAGGTACAGCCGCACCTCGGACTGCGAGGCGGCCCGCCCGCTGACGACGAGTTCCCCGTCCTCGTCATAGTCGACGATGTCGATCGAAACCGTGCCGCCTTCGGCGGGCGGGAGCGCTGCGGCTTCCGACGTACCCGATTCTTCCGGCGGCGATGCCGGATCCGGTTCGGCGGCCTGCGGCGCCTGGAGAACCTGCGACGCGCCGCCCTCCTGCCGCGGAACCAAGAGCGCCAGCGGACCCTGCCGCTCCGGCGCGCCCGCCGCGGGCCGTCCGGCGATATCCTGGCCCGGCTCCGGGACGACGAGAACGACGGCATCCTCGGATTCCGTCACGCTCCCCTCCGGCGTCTCGGCCCGCAGCCTCAGCTCCCGCGGACCCGGCCCCAGCGGTTGGTCGGGAACGAAGACGAACTCCCCGCGCGCATCCGCGGTGACCCGCCCGATTTCCCTCTCTGCGTCCAGGATCGCAACTTCCGCGTTGGGCGGCGCCGTGCCGGCGATCACCGCCGATCCTCCCTCGCCGACGCGGACCGCGTCGAAGCCGGGTCGCGGCGCCTCGTCACGCTGATCCTTTGCTTCCGGCACATCCTGGGGCCGCCGCTCGCCCTGCTCCGGCAACGGCGCGATCGGAGCCTCCACGATGGCCGTGGGGTCCGCGAGCGCAGGCCCGCCCCCGTCCGGCTGCGACGTCCCAAGATAGAGACCAAGCGCGCCCACGACGATGAGACCTGCCGCGACGACGCAAATGACGACGATCCTGTTCAAATCGCCTACCCCGTTTCCCCCGAAAGCCCCAGAAAGGACGGTAGTCCTGCTTGGGACTCCATGCAACAAAAGGCAACGATGGCGGTAGCGGGTCTTGCCCGGGCGACGCACCGCATGATACGGGGGTGACCATGAACAGTCATCCGCCCCACAGTGCATCCGAGCGAGTCGCCGAGCGTCGCGCCGAGACGGCCGAAGTTGCCGGCTCCATGCCCGAGATCCGTTCGATCTGCGTCTATTGCGGCTCCTCCGCCCGGGTCGCCGACAGCTACAAGGAGGCGGCCAGCCTCCTCGGTAGCCGGATCGGCGGACGTGGCCTGCAGCTTGTCTATGGTGGCGGGCGGGTCGGACTCATGGGCATCGTCGCAGACGCCACGCTGAAAGCGGGCGGCAGCGTCGTCGGCATCATTCCGGAACACATCCAGGTCCTGGAGGTGGAGCACACCGGGGTCACCGAGCTCCACGTCGTCGACAGCATGCACACCCGCAAGCGGATGATGGCCGAGCGTTCGGACGCCTTCGTCGTCCTGCCCGGCGGCTTCGGCACCATGGACGAAACCTTCGAGGTCCTGACCTGGCGGCAGTTGGGCCTGCACGACAAGCCCATCGTGCTGCTGGACGTCGACGGCTATTGGCAGCCGCTGATCGCGTTCATCGACCACATGATCGCGGAAGGCTTCGCGCGCCCGGAGCACCGCAAGCTCTACCGCGTCGTCGCCACCGTGGACGACGTCTTCGAGGCGCTGGCGGCAGCCCCCGAACCGACGGTGGCCCCGCAGGCCAAATGGATGTGAGCGCCATGGCGACGAGCCTGAGCGTCAATCTCAACAAGGTCGCCCTGCTCCGAAACCAGCGGGACGTCGGCTATCCGGACGTGCTCGAGGCGGCCCGAACCGTGATCGCGGCGGGCGCCCACGGCATCACCGTCCATCCCCGCCCGGACGAGCGGCACATCCGGCGCCGCGACGTGACGCAGCTGGCGCGCCTACTGGAGACTGAAGCCCCGGCCGGGATCGAGTTCAACATCGAGGGCAACCCCTGTCCCGATTTCCTGGAGCTGGTCGGACGGGTGCGGCCCGACCAGGCGACACTGGTTCCCGACGCGCCGGAAGCCAGCACCTCCGATGCCGGCTGGAATCTTGCGCGCGAGGCGGGCCGTCTTGCCCCGATCATCCGGGATCTGAAGGCGCAGGGCATCCGCGTCAGCCTGTTCGTCGATGCCGACACCGATGCCGTTCTCAGGGCGCGGGACGTTGGCGCCGACCGGGTCGAGCTCTATACCGGTCCTTACGCCCACGCTTTCGGCGGCCCGGACCAGGCGGCCGTTCTCGCCCGCTACGTCGCCGCGGCCGAGGCCGCCCGGGACTGCGGCCTCGGGCTCAACGCCGGGCACGACCTCACCCGGGCGAACCTGCCTACCCTCCGGCGGGCGATGCCCTGGCTGGCCGAGGTCTCGATCGGCCACGCCCTGATCGCAGACGCCCTGTGGCTCGGCCTCGACGCTACGGTCAGGGCGTATCTGGCGGCCCTGCGGGACTGACGGTCGGCGGGTCCTTCGGACGGCTCAGTGCCGGGCGGCGCCGTGGTCGCCCTTGCGTCGCTGTTCCACCGTGTCGCGGCCGACGATCTTACTGAACAGGCTGTCCTCCTCGTACAGCAGGGCCAGCTGCTTCTCCTCGAACTCCCGGAAGAACTCGTCCCAGGAGATCTCGACGAGCTGGTCGTGCTCGGAATGCGGCGCCTCCGGGAACATCAGCCGGATGATCGTCAGCACGCCCTGGTCGCCGAACAGCCCGTTCCAGATGCGGCGCGGCGAGAAATCGAACCACCACAGCAGCGTGCCGAGCCACAGCAGGAACGCGAGCCAGC
>JAJUFW010000260.1 GCA_029263555.1 Alphaproteobacteria bacterium | reverse complement strand
CTGCCGCTCGCCGATATCGTGCTCGACTTCCATTCGGGTGGTCGGACGCTGGACTTCCTGCCGTTCTGCGCTGCGCATATCCTGCCCGACAAGGCGCAGGAGGCGCGCTGCTTCGCGGCGGTCGCGGCGTTCTCCGCCCCCTATTCCATGCGCATGCTGGAGATCGACGCCGTCGGCATGTACGACACGACGGCCGAAGAGATGGGCAAGGTGTTCGTGACGACGGAGCTGGGTGGCGGCGGCACGGCGCGGGCGGAAACCGTCCGGATCGCCAAGCGCGGCGTCCGGAACGTCCTGCGCCATGCGGGCATCCTCGACGGTGTGATCGAGCGTTCCGAGAGCCGCTGGATCGACATGCCGTCCGACGACTGCTTCCTGTTCGCCGAGGAGGAAGGCCTCATCGAGACGTGCAAGGATCTGGGCGAGACCGTCAGGGCGGGCGAGATCGTTGCCCGGATCTACCCGACCGGCCGCACCGGGTCTCCGCCGGTCGAACATCGGGCGGCGCTCGACGGCATCCTGGCCGCCCGGCATTTCCCGGGCCTCGTCAAGGCGGGCGACTGTATCGCCGTGGTCGGGACCGTGTAGATCGTCGCGTTTCCGCGCGCCGATCGGGGTGGCCTCCGGCGCCGCCGGCGACGACAATGGCGGGCGACCGCCGGGACGGTGGGCAGTCCGGGGCGCGCCTGGAGCAGCCCCGGACCGGATCCCGCCGCACCCGGGGCGATGCCGGAGGGAAGTGCCATGGATGTTGCAGCCTTCACGAATTCGGTCACGCAGGCGTCGCCGCCGGAGGGCCTGAGCCCGGCGCTCCAGGCGCTTTGGTGGGATGCGAAGGGCGACTGGGAGCGCGCGCATGATCACGCGCAGGCCCAGCACGACGCGGCGGGCGCGTGGGTCCATGCCTATCTGCACCGCAAGGAGGGCGATGCGGAGAATGCCGGCTACTGGTACCGCCGCGCCGGCAAGGCCATGCCTGCGATGCCGCTCGACGACGAATGGGCCACGATCGCGGAGGCGCTGCTCGACCCCCGCTAGGCCGGCGCTCCCGTCGCTGCGGGATCCGGGTCATTCCGCCGGGGTCGTTGCCCGCGCCGGTCCGGCGCCGGCCGGCTTCCAGCCGGTCTTCTCGCGCATCCACTGGAAGGTGACGTAAAGCATCGGGATGACGAGCAGGCCGATCGTGGTTGCGGCCAGCATCCCGAAGAAGACCGGCGTGCCGACCGCGCGCCGGGTGGCGGCGCCGGGCCCCGTGGCCATCACCAGCGGCAGCAGCCCTAGGATGAAGGCGAAGCTGGTCATCAGCACCGGACGAAAGCGGAGCCTGGCACCCAGGGCCGCCGAGTCCATCAAAGATTTCCCGGCATTGCGCTGCATGAGGGAGAATTCGTTGATCAGGATCGCATTCTTGGCGGCAAGCGCGATCAGGACCACGAGCCCGATCTGGGCGTAGACGTCGAAGGCCAGCCCGGTCAGCCAGATTGCGGCGATGGCGCCCAATACCCCGATGCCGGTCGACAGCAGCACCGGGATCGGCACGTTCCAGCTTTCGTAAAGGGCCACCAGAAAGAGATAGGCGAAGACGAGCGCGAGGCTCAGCACCATCCCGGTCTGGCCGGCGGCCTCCTGTTCCTGAAGGGCGGTGCCGGTCCATTCGAAGGAATAGCCCGCCGGCAGCGTCGTTTCGGACAGGCGCTCCATCGCGGCGAGCGCGTCGCCGCTGCTGAAGCCGGGGGCGGCGGCGCCGTTGAGGATGGCGCTCCGGAAATTATTGTAGCGGATGAGGGTGCGCGGGCCGAGGACCAGGCTGGCTTCGGCCACGGCCCGGATCGGCACCATCTCGCCCCGGCTGTTCTTCACATGGATCTGATAGATGTCCTCGACCCGGGAACGGTATTCCGTCCCGGCCTGCAGATTGACCTGCCAGGTTCTCCCGAAAAGGTTGAAATCGTTGACGTAGTAGCTGCCCAGCGTGGCCTGGAGCGCGGTGAAGATGTCGCTGATGCCGACGCCCAGCGCCTGGGCACGCTCGCGGTCGATGTCCAGGAAGATCTGCGGCGTGCTGGCGGCGAAGGTGGAGAACAGGCCGGCGATCGCCGGTTCCTGGTTGGCGGCCACGGTCATGCCCTGGACCACCGCCGCGATGTCGGCGGGCGGCTGTCCCTGAAGCGCCTGCAGCACGTACTGGAAACCGCCGGTCGAGCCGAGGCCGATGATCGGCGGCACATTGAGAGGAACCGCAAGGGCTTCCGGGATCGAGGCCAGCTCCGGCCGCACCCGCTCGATGACCGCCGCCACGTGGAGGTCCGGGGTCGTCCGTTCCTCATAAGGCCTGAGCTGGGCCACGACGAAGGCGCTGTTGGAGGTGGCGCTGAAGTTCAGGAAATCGAGGCCGATGACGCTTATGACATGCTCGACCGCCGGGTCGGCCAGCATGATCTCCTCGACCTGACGGGAGACCTCCGACGTGCGGTTCTGGGATGCGGCTTCCGGCAGCTGCAGGGTTACGAACATGGAGCCCTGGTCCTCTTCCGGCAGGAAGCCCTGGGGGGTGATGCGGAAGAGGAGGACGGTGAGGGCGAACACGCCCGCAAGCACGACGATCGAAAGGGCGCTTGCCCGGATGAGGCGCCGCACGATCGCCGTGTAGCCGTTCGTCGCCCGGTCGATCATCGACAGCATCCAGCCGACCGGCCCGCGCGGCCGCCTCCCGCCCCGTTTCAGCAGGACCGCGCACAAGGCCGGCGAGAGGGTGAGGGCGTTGACCGCCGAGATGAGCATGGCGACGGACACCGTCACGGCGAATTGCCGGAACAGCGCGCCCGAGGTTCCGGGAATGAAGGCCACGGGGACGAAGACGGACAGCAGCACCATGGTGATCGCGACGATCGGGGCCGTGATTTCGTCCATCGCCTTGCGGGCCGCTTGCTTGACCGTGAGGTTCGGCTCCTCCTCCAGGATCCGTTCGACGTTCTCGATCACGATGATCGCATCGTCGACGACGATGCCGATCGCGAGAACAAGGGCAAGCAGCGAGACCGTGTTGGCGCTGTAGCCGACGGCGAAGAGGACGGCGAAGGTGCCGATGACCGAAACCGGAACGGCGATGAGGGGGATGAAGGTGGTGCGCAGCCTGCCCAGGAAGACGAAGACGACCAGCGCCACGAGCACGAAGGCCTCGATGAGGGTCCGGACAATGGCGTCGATCGTGGCCTCAACGAAGACCGTCGCATCGAAGACCGTCAGATATTCCAGATCCTCGGGGAAGTTGCCGGCCAGCTCGTCCATGCGGGCCTTGACCAGGCGGGCGACCTCGACCGCATTCGCGCCCGGCGCCTGGAAGATGGCGATGGCCGCCCCGGGCGATCCATCGAAGCGGCTGAACTGGTCGAGCGTTCGGGCGCCGAGCTCTACCCGCGCGACGTCCCTGACGCGGACCGCGGAACCGTCGGGATTGCCCCGGATGACGATGTTCTCGAACGCCTCGCGGCTGGACAGCCGCCCCTGGGCGGTGACGGTGAGCTGAAGCTGCTGGTCCGGGCTGACCGGTGCCGCGCCGATCCGTCCGGCCGCGGCCTGTATGTTTTGTGCGCGGATGGCCGCGGCGACCTCGGCCGGGGTGAGCCGGAAGGCCGTCAGCTTCCGGGGATCGAGCCAGACCCGCATCGAATAGTCGAGTGCCCCGAACAGCGTGGCGTCGCCGACGCCGGGAAGGCGTTTCAGCGAATCGATGAGATTGATGGTGGCGTAATTGCTGAGATAGAGCTGGTCGAAGCTGCCGCCCGGCGAATGGATTTGGATGACCTGCAGAAGCCCCGACGACCGCTTCTGGACGGAAAGCCCCTGCCGGCCGACTTCTTCCGGCAGCAGCGGTTCGGCCAGGGAAACCCGGTTCTGTACGTTCACCGTATTGATGTCGGGATCGGATCCGAGAGCGAAGGTCACGCTCAGCGAATAGCTGCCGTCGGCCGAGGAGGTCGATTGCATGTAGAGCATGTCGGGAACCCCGACGACCTGCTCCTCGACGGGCTGGGCCACGGTCGCCTCGACCACCTCGGCGTTCGCGCCCGGGTAGCTCGCGGAGACCTGGACCTGCGGCGGGACGACGTCGGGGAATTGGGCGACCGGAATGACCGAAATCGCGATCAGCCCGGCCAGGGTGATCAGGATCGAGACGACGAAGGCGAGCCGGGGCCGCTCGATGAAGATGCCGGAGATCACGGCTCGCCCAGCGTGTCGGGCGATGCCGAGGCGGCGACGACCTGGCCCGGCCGGACCTTCTGCTGGCCACCGACGACGACCTGATCTCCCGCGGAGAGTCCATCGATCACGGTGATGCCGGCGCCGATGGTCGTGCCCGGTCGGATCCGCCGCTGCTGAACTCTGCTCTGTTGGTCCACCACCAGGACGTAGGAGCCGCTCTGGTCGATGAGGATGGCCTGCTGGGGGATGACGAGCGCCTGTTCGGGGTCGGCCTGTTCGACGATCACGCTGACCAGCGCGTTCGGCAGCAGCAGGTGTTCCGATCCGCCGACCTCCGTGTTCGGGATGGTGGCACGGACCGTTACCGTATCCGTCGTGGCGTCGGTCTGGACATCGACGAAGTTGATCGTGCCGGTCTTTCCGTAGATCGATCCGTCGGCGAGCCGGAGCCTCACCCGCACCGCGCGCGGGTCCTGCGCGGTTTCGTCGGCACGGCGAAGCACCTCGAGAAGGGTGCGCGAGGTTACCGGAAAGGCGACATACATTGGATCCTGGCGGACGATCGTCGCGAGCGATTCGCTTGCCGGATCGACGAAGTCGCCCACGGAAAAGGCTGCACGGCCGATCCTTCCGTCGATGGGCGCCGAAATATCCGTGTAGTCGAGATTGAGCTCGGCACGGGCGAGGGTCGCCTGAAGCCGCTGCAGTTCGCCTTCCGCCTGGCTGTACCTTGCCTGTGCCTCGTCGAGAGTCGCCCGCGCGCTCGCCTGGCG
>JAJUFW010000633.1 GCA_029263555.1 Alphaproteobacteria bacterium | reverse complement strand
TGGAACTGGATGCCCCAGCCGACGGCGCCGCCCGCGGCCTTGACGGCGATGGCCGCCCCCGCAAGCGCTAGGAACGAGACGAGGATCCCCGATGCCGATGCGAGGAAGCCCAGCCTGATGCGGGCCCTGGACCGGCCCCCCTGTCCGATGACGGAAAGGAGCTTCAGCGATAGGACGGGCAGGACGCAGGGCATCAGGTTGAGGACGAGCCCGCCCAGGAGCGCGAGGCCGATCATCGCCGCAAGTCCCGGAGCCGACGATCCCCCGGCCGGCGCGTTGCCGACGGCAAGGGTGCGCTCCATCGCCCGCGGCCCGTCGACGACGGTGACCGTCAACGGAGCCGATTCGAGTGATGTGCCGTCGGACGGGGACTGGACCACCGGCAGATCGGCGACCAGAAGCCGCCCGCCGTCGCGCAGCGCGATCTCGGGCCTGCCGAAGGCCCAGCCCGGGCCTGCCTCGACGAAGACGTCCGGCGCGGTGAGAGCGGGGTCCGCCGCTGCCGTGACGCGCAGAAGATCGGCCCCGACCAGGTTCGCCGCCTCGACGGCAAGCCCGGCCACCCGTCCGTCCCCGGGAACGAGAGAGGCGAACCGGTCGATCAGATTGGCGGCGTCGCCGTCCGGAGCCGCGGCACCGGCGGGAAGGTCCAGCGCCAGCGTCATCGCCGCCGGCACGCAGATGTCGCTGCAGACGAGAAGGTCGGCCCGGGCACGCAGGCGCATGGGCTGGGCCGGCGTCTCCGGGGTCAGCGTCAGCGGAAAGACCACTTCCTCGGCATAGCCGAAGGTCTCCAGCCCGAAGAGCGTGAAGCGGTGCGGCGCCGGCCAATCGAACCGGACGTCCTTCAGGTTCTCCGATCCCGTCCAGTCCAGCGCCGGCGGCAGTCCGGCATCGCCCGGAGACCGCCAGTAGGTCTTCCATCCGTCCGGCAGGACGACATGCAGGCCCGCAGGGATGGCAGCGAGGGAGCCGGTCGCGTCGGTCGCCGCGATCAGGCGCGCCTCGACGGCCACGCCCGGCGCCAGTTCGGCTGCTTGCCACCCGCTCTCGGCGGCCGAGGCACCGGCGGCGGCGCAGAAGGCGCCAAGCAGCAGGGCGACGGCACCTGCCGCGCGGCGAGCGTGTTTCGCAAGAAGTGTCGAGACGGCGATATCCATCGGGGTTCCGGCCAGGATGCCCGTGCTTATATAGGACAGAGAGGGCATGGTGTCATAGTCGGCGCCTCGTCGCAGGGGGGGGCGCCGGGCCAGGGCAGGATGATCATAAGACGATGACGGACCGAACCAACGAGCGAGCCTTTCTGACCGGTCAGCTGCTGATCGCGATGCCGAACATGGCCGATCCGCGTTTCGCGCGAACGGTCATCTATGTCTGCGCCCACACCGAAGAGGGCGCGATGGGGCTCGTGGTCAACAAGGCCATGCCATCGATCACTTTTCCCGACCTGCTGGAGCAGCTCGGCATCCCGGCGGGGCAGGACCTCACCGGGCTCAAGGTGCATTTCGGCGGCCCTGTCGAAAGCGGCCGCGGCTTCGTGCTGCACAGCACCGATTTCGTCCGCGACGGGACGCTCCGGGTCGACGATCACGTGGCGCTTACGGCGACCATCGACATCCTGCGGGCGATCGCGGTCGGCGAGGGGCCCCGGCGCCATCTGCTGGCGCTCGGCTATGCCGGCTGGGGCCCGGGGCAGCTCGACAGCGAGTTGCAGGCGAACGGTTGGCTGACGGCACCCCCGGACGACGCCATCCTGTTCGACCCGGACCTTTCGACGAAGTGGGAGAGGGCGATCGCGAAGCTGGGCGTCAGCCCCGCCATGCTGTCCGGGGAAGCCGGCCACGCCTGACGCGGGGGCCGGGAACGCTCCCGTCCGGCTAGACCGCCTCCGCCTTCCGGCTTTCCTTCTTGCGCTCGTGCGGATCCAAGAGGCGCTTGCGCAGGCGGATCGACTTGGGCGTCACCTCCACCAACTCGTCATCGTTGATGTAGGCAAGCGCCTTCTCCAGGGTCATCTGGATCGGCGGGGTCAGGCGCACGGCCTCGTCCTTGCCGGCCGCGCGGATGTTGGTCAGCTGCTTGCCCTTCAGGACATTGACCTCCAGGTCGTTCCCGCG
>JAJUFW010000569.1 GCA_029263555.1 Alphaproteobacteria bacterium | reverse complement strand
ATGGTCGAGGTGGCGCCCGCGGACATCCCGATCCTGAACGAGCTGCCCGGCCGGATCGCGCCGACCCGCATTGCCGAGGTTCGGCCGCGCGTCTCGGGCATCGTCGTCGAACGCGTGTTCGAGCAGGGCAGCACCGTCAAGCAGGGCGACGTTCTTTACCGCATCGATCCCGAACCGTTCCGTGTGGAGGTGGAAGCCGCGCGGGCGACCTTGGAACGGGCCGAGGCGGCCCGCGTCCAGGCCCGCCAGGAAGCCGACCGGCAGCGCGCGCTGCGCCAGCGGAACGTATCGAGCGGCCAGCAATACGACAACGCGGTCGCGGCCCTCGCCCAGGCGGACGCCGATGTCGCGGCCGCCAAGGCCAATCTGGCGGCGGCCGAGCTCAACCTCCGCTATTCGGAGGTCACGGCGCCCATCAGCGGCCGGATCGGTCGGGCGCAGATCACCGAAGGCGCGCTGATCGACAGCACGGACGTGCTGGCGACGATCCAGCAGCTCGACCCCGTCTATGCCGACTTCACCCAGTCGGCCAACGACCTGTTGCGCCTGAAGCGGGCGGCCGAAGCCGGGCTGCTGACCAGCCCGAACCCCGGCGAGGCCGTCGTGCAGCTTCTGCTCGACGACGGCACGCCCTACTCGCATCAGGGCCGGCTGCTGTTCTCCGAGGCGGCGGTCGACGCGACCACGGGCCAGGTGACGCTGCGGGGCGAGTTCCCCAATCCCGACGGCGACCTCCTGCCCGGGATGTATGTCCGGGTCCGGATCGAGCAGGGGGTGCAGGCCAATGCGATCGCCGTGCCCCAGCAGGCGGTCCAGCGCGGCCCGGACGGCCGCGCCCAGGTCTATGTCGTCAACGACCAGGGCGCTGCCGAAATCCGTCCCGTCGTCACCGGGCGGACCGTGGACAATCTCTGGGTCATCGAAAGCGGGCTGCAGGCCGGCGACACCATCATCGTCGAGGGCTTCCAGAAGATCGGCCCGGGCGCGCCCGTCACCCCCGTCCCGTGGGAATCGGAGGCCGCCGCGTCGAGAGGACTTGCCGCCGGAGGCGCGGCCTCACGGAACGCCGGGTAAGGACAGACATCGATGCCGAGTTTCTTCATCGACCGGCCCATCTTCGCATGGGTCGTCGCGATCTTCATCCTGCTGGCCGGCGTGATCTCGATCCCGCTGCTGCCCGTAGCCCAGTACCCTGACGTCGCGCCGCCGCAGATCCAGGTCAGCACCATGTATGCCGGCGCGACGCCGGAGGAGCTGTACCAGACCGTCACCCGGCCCATCGAAGAAGAGCTGAACGGCATCGAGGGCCTGCTCTACTTCGAATCGACGTCGGACACGTCGGGACTGGTCACCATTACGGCCACCTTCGCGCCCGGCACGGACGTCAACGAGGCGTCGGTCGAGGTGCAGAACCGGGTTCGCCGGGTGGAGCCGCGCCTGCCCTCGACGGTGACGCAGTACGGCGTCAACGTCGACCAGGCGGGTTCCGGCTTCCTGCTCGTCATCTCCCTGACCTCGACCGACGGTTCCTATGACTGGGTCGGTCTCGGCGACTATCTCAGCCGCAACGTCCTGGGCGAGATCCGGCGTATCGACGGCGTGGGCAAGGCGCAGCTGTTCGCGACCGAACGGGCCATGCGCATCTGGCTCGATCCTGACAAGATGGTCGGGCTCAACCTGACGGCGGACGACGTCACCAACGCCATCCGGGCCCAGAACTCCCAGGTGGCGGCCGGGCGCATCGGCGCCCAGCCGAACCCCGATACCCAGCGGATCTCCGCGGCCGTCACGGTCAAGGGCCAGCTCACCTCTGTCGAGGAATTCGGCGCCATCGTTCTGCGCGCCAATCCCGACGGGTCGACCGTGCGCCTGCGCGACGTCGCCCGGATCGAGATCGGTGGCGAGGATTACAATTTCGGCACCCGTCTGAACGGCCAGCCAAGCGCGGCGATCGGCGTGCAGCTTTCGCCGACCGGAAACGCCATGGCCACGTCGGAAGCGATCCGCGCCAAGATGGAGGAACTGGCCCGCTTCTTCCCGCCCGGGCTGGAATACGACATCCCCTACGACACCTCCCCCTTCGTCGAGATCTCGATCGAGAAGGTCCTGCACACGCTGGTCGAGGCGGTGGTGCTGGTCTTCCTCGTGATGTTCCTGTTCCTGCAGAACTTCCGGTACACGATCATCCCGACCCTGGTCGTCCCGGTCGCGCTGCTGGGCACCTGCGCCGTGATGCTGGCGACCGGGTTCTCGATCAACGTGCTGACCATGTTCGCCATGGTGCTGGCGATCGGCATCCTGGTCGACGACGCGATCGTCGTGGTGGAGAACGTCGAACGCATCATGGCCGAGGAGGGCCTGCCGCCCAGGGAAGCGACCCGCAAGGCCATGGGCCAGATCACCGGAGCCATCATCGGCATCACGCTGGTGCTGACGGCGGTGTTCGTGCCGATGGCGTT
>JAJUFW010000665.1 GCA_029263555.1 Alphaproteobacteria bacterium | reverse complement strand
GCCCGGGCCGCCCAGGCCTACCGAACGATCCTAAACAACCGCCCCGCCGGCGCGGAACCGGGGCATATGCCCGCCGCCGAGCCCCGGGCCGAGGCCGAGCGCCTGGGCATGACCTATATTCACCTGCCCGTGACCACGGCGACCATCGGCCGGGAAGACGCCGACGCCATGGCGCGGGCCCTGGCCGAAAGCCCCCGCCCGGTGGTCGCCCATTGCCGAAGCGGCACGAGGTCCTATGTCCTCGTGGCGCTGGGCGAGGCGCTGGCGGGCGCGGACCCCCATGCCCTAGTCGCCGAGGCCGCCGGCAACGGCTACGACCTGAGGGCGCTGCCGGTGCTCCTCGATCAGCTGAACGGACGCTGAGGGGCGGGGCGCCGGTTCCCGGTCTGCCGCTCGGGCCTACTGCTTCGTCACGCGGTCGAAATAGACGAAGTCGGGGGCTGAGCCATGGGCGTATCCCTCGACGCCCTGCCGCATCGCCACCTGGCTGATTGCCTGGAACATGATGATGAAGGGCGAGGCCTCCATGACCTCCTCCTGGATCGCCTCGTACATCGCCAGCCGCTTGTCGGCGTCCTCTTCCGTCAGTGCGGCCTGGGTCTGGGCGCTCAGCTCCGGAACCAGCCAGCTGTTGCGCCAGGTGCCGGTGCTCTGCGGGTGGTCGTCGGAATTGTCGACGTTGTAGGCAAAGGCTTTCGCGTTCGCGTGCGGATCCATGAAGTCGGGGCTCCAATAGATCAGCATCATCTCGTGGTTGCGCGCCCGGTACTTGGTGATGACCTGGGACCCCGTGCCGGGCAGAAGCTCGACGTCGATCCCGGCCTCCGCGAAGGTCGCCTGGATGGACTGGGCCATGTCCGTGAAGGGGGATGAGCTGATCACATCCATGGTGACGGACAGCCTGTCGGTCAGCCCGGCTTCCTCCAGGATCTGCTTCGCCTTGTCCGGATCGTAGCTGTAGGGCGTATCGGTCACGGCACCTGGGAAGCCGGCGGGCCAGAACGCCTGATGGATACGCATCTGACCGCGCAGGATGGTATCGGCCATGCCCTCGTAGTCGACCAGATAGCGCATCGCCTTCCACAGGGCGGGGTTCTGCAGCTTCTCATGCTTCTGGTTGAGGCTGATGAAATGGACGGCCGCCTGGGGAAAGGTCTCGACCCGGATGTCCTCGTTCCCTTCGATCGCCGCGATCTGGTCGGGCGTCAGGTCGCGCGCCATGTCCACGTCGCCGGCTTCGAGCAGCAGTCGCTGGGTCGCGGATTCGGCGACGTGGCGGATGATCACGCGATCCATGGGCGGCGCGCCCCTCCGGTAGTTCGGGTTGGCCTGAAGCACGACCATCTCGCTCGGCCGCCAGCTCTGAAGCGAGAACGGGCCGCTGCCGGCCGAATTGTCCGTCAGCCAGGCATTGCCCAGATCGCCGTCCTGCTCGTGCTCCAGCACCGTCTTCCTGTCGACGATGGCGCCCGGGCGGGCCGCCAGAACGTTCAGGACGAAGGAGGGGGCGTAGTTTTCCGGAATCGTGAGGGTGACCTCCCGCTCGCCGGTGGCGCGGACCATTTCGTCCACGTTCTCCGGCGTCCAGCCGAGCTGGGCCAGGATGAAGGCCGGCGCCTTGTCCAGCTTGATCACGCGGGTGAGCGAGAAGACGACGTCGTCCGGCGTGACCGGATTGCCGCTCTGGAAGCGGAGGCCGTCGCGCAGTTGGAAGACGAAGGTCTTGCCGTCCGGCGCCACGGTCCAGCTTTCGGCGACGCCGCCGGTGAGGCGGGTCATGTCCTCCGCCTCGTACTGGACCAGATTCTCGTAGACGTTGTTCAGGATCTCGCCGCCCGAGAATTCGAAAGCCTGGGCCGGGTCCAGGCTGACGATGTCGTCGATGTTCTTGGCGATGACG
>JAJUFW010000682.1 GCA_029263555.1 Alphaproteobacteria bacterium | reverse complement strand
GGGCGTCGTTGATCCCGTCTCCCACCATGGCGACGGGAGCGTCGGCCTTGAGCCGCGCGACTTCGGCGAGCTTCTGTTCCGGGGTCAGCTCCGCCCGGGCCTCGATGCCGAGGGTGCGGGCGATCGCCTCGCCGGTCCGCCGGTTGTCTCCCGTCAGCATGATGGAGCGGATGCCGAGTCTCTTCAGGGCGGCGAGCCCTGCGCGGGCATCCCCACGGGCCTCGTCCCGAAGCGCGATCAGTCCGAGCGTCCGGTCCCGGGCGACGAGCACGACGACCGTCTTGCCGTCCTCTTCCAGGGTCCGTGCGCGGGCCGACGTCTCCCGGGCCATGAGGCCCAGCTCTACGGCGTGGCGGGGCGAGACGACGGCCAGCCACTCGCCGTCGACGATGGCGCTCGCGCCGCGGCCGGGCATCGCTTTCGCGTCGCGGGCCGGCGGGATTGCCATGGGCCGGCTTCGGGCAGCCTCGACGATCGCCTGGGCCAGCGGGTGCGCGGAGCCGCTCTCGACACCGGCCGCGCGGGACAGCACCTCGGCTTCGGTTCCTTCCAGGGCAACGACATCCGTCACCGCCGGGTGGCCGACCGTCAGGGTCCCGGTCTTGTCGAAGGCGACGATGCCCGTTCTTCCGATCGCCTCGAGCGCCGCGCCGCCCTTGATCAGGAGCCCGTGCCGCGCGCCGGCGGCGATCCCGGAGGCGATGGCGGCCGGTGTTGAGAGGACAAGCGCGCAGGGGCAGGCGATCAGCAGGATGGACAGGCCGCGATAGATCCAGTCGTTCCAGTCGGCGCCGGCCAGAAGCGGCGGCACCGCCATCACGAGCGCCGCCGCGGCCATGGCGGCCGGGGTGTACCATGCGCTGAACCGGTCGATGAAGCGCGCGATCGGCGCCTTGCCGGCCTGGGCTTCCTCGACCAGATGGATGATCCGGGCGATGGTGTTGTCGGCGGCCGCGCGGTCCACCCGCACCCGGATGGCGCCCGACCGGTTGATGCTGCCGGCGAAAACGGCGTCGCCGGGCTTCTTGTCGATGGGAACGGACTCGCCCGTGACCGGGGCTTCGTCCAATTGCGAGTGCCCCTCGGCGATCACGCCGTCGGCGGGCACCCTGTCTCCCGGCCGGACCAGCACCGTCTGCCCGACCCGGAGCATGGCCGCGGGTGTTTCGACGGTGGTGTCGTTCTCCTCGACAAGCGCGGTGCGGGGGATCAGGTCCGCAAGCGCCCTGATGCCGGCCCGCGCGCTTCCGGCGGCGGCATTTTCCAGAAACTCGCCGATCGCGAAAAGAAGCACGACCATCGCGGCTTCCGACGCCGCGCCGATCGCGAGCGCGCCCAGGACCGCGACGGACATCAGCGTCTCGATGCTGAACGGCGATCCGGCCCGGGCAAGCGCGACGGCGCGTCGGGCGAAGGGGACGAGACCGCCGGCCGCCGCGGCCAGATAGGCCCATCCGGAAATCTCCGGCATTGCGTGCGAGGTGACCGCTGCCGCCGCCATCATCAGGCCGACGCCGAGGACGGTCATCGCCTTGCCGGTGCGCCACCAGGGCCGGCCGCCGGCGGGCGCTTCCGGTGCCGCCGGAAGGGGCGCGGGCACCATGCCGAACTTCCGGATGCTGTCCTCGACCGCCTGTTCGGCGCTGCATCCCTTGGCGACGACCAGATGCAACGTTCCGGCGGCAAAGCTGACATTGGCGTGGCGGATCCCAGGCAGGCGGGAGAGCGCCGCCTCGAGCGTCCTGGCGCAGCCTGCGCAATCCATTCCCTCGATCCGGTAGCGGATGG
>JAJUFW010000688.1 GCA_029263555.1 Alphaproteobacteria bacterium | reverse complement strand
CGTCCTGCTGCTCGGGCGTGTAGATGCGCCGGCGCGTCGCATCCTCGATAAGCTCCAGCACCTCGCGCTCGCCCGGCCGTGGCGTCGTCTCGGGATCCCCGAAGTAGCCGGCCTCCCACAGCGCCTCCGCGGCATCGTCGATGTAGAGGCCGGTGTTGCGGATCAGTGGCCCTTGGCCCGGGATCAGGCGCTGCAGGTCGCGCCCCCGGCGCAGGTTGTGGCCTTCGTCGTCACGAATCCCGCCCCTGCGGGCAAGAAAGGTCAGCACGTCTTCCGGCCCGGTACGGCGTGGCGCCCGGCGCAGGCGCCCGTCGCGGCCGACGATGATCCCGCTGTCGGGCGTCGTGGAGAGCCCGGCAAGAACCTGCTGCGCCTCTTGCGGCTCGATCCCCAGCCGGCGTCCAAGCGCTTCTGGGGTCAGTCGGCCGCTGCCGTCGGTGACATAGCGACGTGCTGCGGGCAGGTAGCCGCTCGGGTCGAAGATCGGCGCCGCCTCCTGCTGGGGCGGAGCAGGTTGCTCCCGCTCGACTTCGCGCCGCAACTCCGACAGCGGAAAGCTGTGAACGTTCCCGACAGCATCCTCAATCTGGATCTGGTTGCGAGTTCGGGGCGCGCGCCCGGACACCGGCTGGCCGATCGACCAGGTGAAGTCCCGGCCGTCGCTTGTCCTGGCAATACCGGCGGTCGTCTGTCCCTCACGGATCAGCCGCAGGGCTTCGGATCGAGCCTCGTCCGGAGTCAGGGGCTGGCGCTCCGCCTCCTGCGCCTGCTGCTCCGGGACCGGCACCGTCTCGGGACCGGGCTGCACGTGCTCGGGGGTCGGCTGGGGGGCTGCCTCCTGCGCTTGGCGCGCCATCTGCTGCCCCGTCTCCATGTCCATGGTGACCTGGACGCCACCGGCCAGTACCGCGCCTTCCGGGACCGGCTGCCATTCCCCGGTCACCTGGAGCGGTTGCGCGCCAGGCTCCGCAACTGGATCCGAAACCGGGGCCGAGCTGTCAACCGGAGTTGCGGTTTCGTCAACCGGCGGCTGCGTCTGCTGCTCCACCTCTGGGCCCGGCAGCACGTCAGTCGGCGTCTCGGCACGCCCCTCAGCGGGTGCCATTTCCAGTATGTCGGAAGCGGCAACCTCGTAGGCCATGCCGTCAGCCTCAGAGGCAATCCGGATGTTCCCGGCCTCATCACGGTTGACAACCTGACCAACGATCTCGTCATCTCGAGTGCGCAGCCGGACGATCCCCTCGCTCTCCGAAGATGGCTCGGTTGGTACCCCGCCTTCTGGCGCGCCCGCCGGCTCGATCACGGGCGCCTCGGGCCGCTGCCGCCCCTCCAGCGCGTCCTGAATGATCTCCTTGCCCTGGCGGATTGCGTCTGTTGCAAGCGGGCTCGCCGCGTCGTCGGGCGTGATCTCCACCGGCGCTCCGGCGGCCGAGAGGTAGGTGGAGCCGACCTGCGCCACCTCTCCATCATCGCGCTCAACCCGATAGACGTTGCCGCCGCGCCCCACGTCCGTGACCGTGCCGGCGAAGCTCTTGCCTTCGTCGCCGATCCACTGCACCCGTTCGCCGGGCTGAAAGTGCGGCCCGAGCTGCTCATCGGCCGGCTGTTCCGGAGGCGCCTCGTCAGGACGACGGCCACGACGGCGGCCGGCGAAGTTCTGCAGCGCCAGGCGCCCCGTTTCGGTGATGGCACCGACACCGCTGCCGACGCCGGCGGAGGGCAGCACATCCTCGCCCAGCT
>JAJUFW010000215.1 GCA_029263555.1 Alphaproteobacteria bacterium | reverse complement strand
GCCGCGGCTGCCCGACTGCGATCTCTACGTGACCCTGGAGCCTTGCGCCCTCTGCGCAGCCGCCATCAGCTTCGCCCGGATCCGGCGGCTGGTCTTCGGCGCCTACGATCCGAAGGGCGGGGCGGTCGAGCATGGTCCGCGCTTCTACGGGCAGAAGACCTGCCACCACCGGCCCGCGGTCGAGGGCGGCGTCGGGGCGGAGCGCTCGGCGGAGATGCTGCGGGCCTTCTTCCGCGCCCGGCGCTAGCCCTTTCTCGCTGCAAAGCGCAGCCGGACATAGTCGGCCGTCCAGTTCCCCGCCTCGTCGCACAGGGCGGGACGAAGAAGCTCCATGACCTCGTCCCGGGCGCGCCGGCGGTCATCGTCCTCCAGGCCGCCCAGCATCGGCCGGGCGAAGGTGTCGAGCCAGCCCGACATCCCCGTCGGGAGAGGGGTCGGGCGGGGAATCAGCCGGATCTCGTCGACGACGAAGCCCTGGGCTTCCAGCTTCGCCCGGTACGCCTCGGCCGTCGGGAAGTACCAGGGCAGGAGCCCGCGCCCGTCGATGCCCCGCCGCGCCAGCACGGCAAGCAGGGAGACGACCACGGCGGCGACATTGCCGTGGCCGCCGAATTCGCCGACGAAACGGCCGCCCGGGCTGAGCGCGCGGGCGACGCCCGCGATCACCGCATCGGGATCGGGCATCCAGTGAAGCGCCGCGTTCGAGAAGACCGCGTCGAATTCCCGGTCGAACGGCAGGGCCCGGCCATCGACCAGACGGACGTCCAGGCCGCGGGCCCGCGCCGCGGCGACCATCTCGGGCGAGCTGTCGACGCCCACCACCTCCGCCCCCAGGTCGCGCAGCTTCGCCGTCAGCACCCCGTCGCCGCAGCCGAGATCGAGGATCCGCTCACCCGCGCGCGGGGCCAGGAGGTCGACGACGGGCAGCGCCAGGTCGGAGACGAACCGGGCGTTGCGGGCGTAGGAGTCCGCCTCCCAGGTCTGGGCGGAGGGACGCGCCTCGGTCACCGGCCGGCCTCGGCGGCCCGGATCGCGATGTCGCGCCGGCAGAAGCCGTCCGGCCAGTCGATCCGGTCGACCGCGTCATAGGCGCGCCGCCGCGCCTCCACGATCGTCGATCCATGCGCCGCGACGCCCAGCACCCGCCCGCCATTGGCGAGGATGCCGCCGTCCGGACCCGAAGTCGTGCCGGCATGGAAGATGACGACGCCTTCGCCTGCCGCCTCGTCCAGCCCTCGGATCGGCGTGCCCTTCCGATAGGCGCCCGGATAGCCCTTCGCCGCCATGACCACGACCACGGCCTTGTCGTCGCGCCAGCGCAGCGTGAGGGAATCGAGAGACCCGTCGGTGCAGGCGATCAGCGTCGTCAGAAGATCGCTCTTCAGCCGCATCATCAGCACCTGGCATTCGGGATCGCCGAAGCGGACATTGTACTCGAGAAGCTTGGGCCCCTCGGCCGTCAGGATCAGCCCTGCGTAAAGCACGCCGCGGAAGGGCCGGCCTTCCTGTTCCATAGCCCGGACCGTCGGCAGGACGATCTCGTCCATCACCTGCCGCTGAAGATCCTCGTCGACCAGCGGGGAGGGGGAGAACGCGCCCATGCCGCCCGTGTTGGGGCCTTCATCGTTGTCGTAGGCGCGCTTGTGGTCCTGGGCGGTCGCCAGCGGCAGCGCGGTCTTGCCGTCGACCAGCGCGAAGAAGCTCACCTCGGGGCCGGAAAGGAATTCCTCGACCACGACCTCGGCACCGGCCGATCCGAAGCTGCCTTCGACGAGGGCGGCATCGATGGCCTGCTCGGCTTCCTCGACGGTGGCGGCGACGACCACGCCCTTGCCGGCCGCAAGACCGTCCGCCTTGACGACGATCGGCGCCCCCTGCTGCCGAACATAGGCCCGGGCCTCCGCGGCGTCGGAGAAGCGCCGGTAGCGGGCGGTCGGACTGCCGTGCCGGGCGCAGAGGTCCTTCAAGAAGCCCTTGGAACCTTCGAGCGCCGCGGCCGCCGCGCTCGGCCCGAAGGCGCGGATGCCGGCCTCCTCCAGCCGGTCCACCAGGCCCAGCACCAGCGGCTGCTCGGGGCCGACGACGACCAGGTCGACCGCCTGCTCCCGGGCGAAGGCGACCAGGGCTTCGACATCATCGGCGGCGATCGCCACGCATTCGGCGTCCCGGGCGATGCCGGCATTTCCGGGCGCGCACCACAGCCTGTCGCAGAGCGGCGAGGCGGCGATCGCCCAGCATAGCGCGTGTTCGCGTCCGCCGGACCCGACGACCAGAACCTTCATGGGTGCTCTCCTCGCTCCACTCTGCCAAGCCCGTCCTTGTGAGTATGGGGCGGGGTTGTATCATGGCCCGACCATGACGCAAGACTTCGACCTGCCGATCGAGGGAACGCCTGCCCGTTCCAACGCGCCCGAATACACGGTCAGCGAGATTTCCGCCGCCCTGAAACGGACGGTCGAGGACGCCTACGGCCATGTCCGGGTGCGGGGGGAGATCTCCCGGCCGAAAAGCCCGGGGTCGGGGCATCTCTATCTCAGCCTGAAGGACGACCGGGCGGTGATCGACGCCGTCTGCTGGCGGGGAACCGTGTCCCGGCTGTCCGTACGCCCGGAAGAGGGCATGGAGGTCATCTGCACCGGCCGGCTGACGACCTATGCCGGGCAGTCGAAATACCAGCTCGTCATCGAGCAGATGGAGCTGGCGGGCGAAGGCGCGCTGCTCAAGATGCTGGAGGACCGGCGCAGGCGGCTCGCGGCGGAAGGCCTGTTCGACGATGCGCGCAAGAAGAAGCTGCCGTTCCTGCCCGACGTCATCGGGGTCGTCACCTCGCCGACCGGTGCGGTCATCCGGGACATCCTGCACCGGCTCCAGGACCGCTTTCCGCGCCGGGTGCTCCTCTGGCCCGTGGCAGTCCAGGGGCAGGGCGCAGCCGAGCAGGTGGCCGAAGCGATCGCCGGGTTCAACCGGCTTCGGCCCGGGGGATCGGTGCCGCGTCCGGACGTGCTGATCGTCGCCCGCGGCGGCGGCAGCCTCGAGGACCTGATGGCCTTCAACGAGGAGATCGTCGTGCGGGCGGCGGCGGCCTCGGAAATCCCGCTCATCTCCGCGGTCGGCCACGAGACGGATACGACGCTGATCGATTATGCCGCGGACCGGCGCGCGCCCACCCCGACCGCGGCGGCCGAGATGGCCGTGCCGGTGAGGGCGGATCTGATCGCCCTGCTGCGCGACCGGGATGCCCGGCTGGTCGGAGCGATGGCGCGCGGGCTTGCCGAACGGCGGATGCGGATCGAGGGGCTGGGGCGCGGCCTCGGCGATCCGCTGCGCCTGCTCGAAGGGGCGGTGCAGCGCCTGGACGACCGGGGCGAGCGGCTGGCGCGCTGCCTGCCGCATCTGATCGAGCGCCGTCGCGCGCAGCTGGCCGAGACGGCGGCGCGGCTGCGCCACCCACGCCAGCAGCTGGCCGAGACGGCGCGGCACCTGGACCAGCTCGGCGAAAGGCTGGGCAATTGCGGCCGCGCCGCGATCGCCGCCCGGGGCGACCGGTTCGCCACCGTCTCGGGCCGGCTGACGGCGGGGCCGCTGCTGCGGGCGCTGGCCGACCGTCGGTCCCGCTTCGAGGTTTGGGCGGAGCGGCTGCCTGCCGCCTATGGGCGGGGCCTCGACCGGGTGGCCGACCGACTGGCCGGGCTGTCCCAGCTTCTCGAAAGCTATTCCTACGAGAACACGCTTCAGCGGGGCTTCGCGGTCGTCCTGGACGAGGACGGACGCCATGTCGTCGAGTCGGCCGCCGACGCGACGCCCGGACGGGCGCTGACCGTGCGCTTCGCCGATGGCGACGCCGCGGTGGTGGTCGGCGGCGGCCGGGCTCAGTCGCCCGTGCGCCGGAAACCGGAAAAGACGAAGGCGCAGCAGGGGCAGCTCTTCTGAGGCTGCCCCTGCTGCAAATCCCATGATCACCCGGGAATGCCGCGTTCAGGGCGGCATTCCCGGGAGCCTGCGTCAGGAAATATCGACCCCACCCATGCAGGCGACGGCCCGCTTGGTCATTGCCCGGACGAGATGGGCGCGATACTCGGCCGAGGCGTGCATGTCGCTCATGAGACCGCCCGGGTCCGGAAGCAGGGCCTCGACGGCTGCCGGCTCGAAGCGGGCCTGCAATGCCGATTCCGCCTCGGCCCAGCGGAAGACGCCCGAGCTGCCCGCGCCGGTCACGGCGACGCGGATCGAGCCGTCGCGATGCCGGGCGACGAAGGCGGCGGCCAGCGCGTAGCGCGAAGCCGGGTTGCGGAACTTGGCGTAGCCGGCCGACTCCGGCACCGGGAACTCGATCCGGACGACGATCTCTCCCGGCTCCAGCGCCGTCGAGTAGAGGTCTGTGAAGTATTCGTCGGCCGGGATGCTGCGACGGTCGGTATGGACCGTGCCGGCAAGGCCCAGCACCGCGGCGGGATAATCGGCCGCCGGGTCGTTGTTTGCGACCGAGCCGCCGATCGTCCCGACGTGTCGGACCTGGACATCGGCGATCGATCCCGCAAGTCCGGCCAGGGCCGGGATCGCGGCCTTGATTTCGGCCGACGCGGCAACGACCGCATGGGGCGTGGCGGCGCCGATCACGACGCCGTCCGGCCGGACTTCGATCCCCGACAGTTCGGGACTGGCGCGAAGGTCGATCAGGTTGGCCGGTGCCGCGAGCCGGCCCTTCATCGCGGGCAGAAGGGTATGGCCGCCGGAGAGATAGGCCGGCTCCTCCAGCGAGGAGTAGAGCGAGACCGCTTCGGCGATCGTCTTCGGGCGATGATATGTCGTCTGGTACATGGGACCGCCTCAGCCTTGCGGGAGCGCTGACGGAGCCCGGCGCCGGGCACGGTGCTTCTCTGCGGCCGCCAGGACGGCCTTGACTATGTTGTGGTAACCCGTGCAGCGGCAGAGATTGCCTTCCAGCTCGTGTCGGACGGTTGCCTCGTCGAGTTCGCCGTCGTGGCGGCGGATCATGTCGACCGCGGTCATGATCATGCCCGGCGTACAGAATCCGCACTGCAGGCCATGATGCTCACGAAAGGCAATCTGGACGTCGTGCAGGCGGTCCCCGTCGGCCAGGCCCTCGATCGTGGTGACCGTGCCGCCATCGGCGGCAGCCGCCAGGATGGTGCACGACTTCACGGCACGGCCGTCCAGGATGACGGTGCAGGCGCCGCACTGGGTAGTGTCGCAGCCGACATGGGTGCCGGTCAGGCCGAGATGTTCCCGGAGGAACTGGACCAGCAGGGTGCGATCCTCGACGTCCCGGGTATGGGGGACGCCGTTGACCGTGAGGGTGATCTGGGACATGGCGTTTCCGTGTCTTTGGCTGTTCAGCCGATGAACTGGGCGGCCGCGATCAGCAGCAGGACGCCGGCGGCGGCAACGGCCAGCGGCCAGTAGCCGAACTGGCGGGCGGGCTGGCGCTCCGCGGCGGGCGGGGCGAATTCGTGACTGCCGGCCTGGGCCCGCGGTTCCGGTTGCTGGGACGCGATGGGTTCGGCCCGGCCTGGACCTGCTTCCGCATCCGATGCCGTCTCGGCCGCGGGCGCAGCCGGGGCGGCCGGCGGGGGAGCATCCGCCGCGGGAGCGTCCGCCACGGCCGCTGCGGGTGCCTCCGACGCAAGACGCGCGAAGCTCGCGAAGAACTG
>JAJUFW010000576.1 GCA_029263555.1 Alphaproteobacteria bacterium | reverse complement strand
TGCCGCCCGCCCCCACGAAGCCGCCCACGCTGAACATCGCATGGAACCCGGACAGGAGCGGTTTCCGGGCGGCCTTCTCGACCTCGACCGCATGGACGTTCATCGCCACGTCGAGGGTGCCGAGCGATGCGCCGAAAGCCAGCAGCGCCACGGCCAGAAGAAGCGGATGGCCGACGACCGACAGCGTGGGCAGGAACAGGACCAGCCCGAAGCCGCCCGCCAGGATCATGGGCTTGCTTCCGACCTGGGCGCTGATCCAGCCGGTCAGGGGCATGGCGATCATCGAGCCGACTCCCAGGCACAGGAGCAGAAGGCCGAGTTCGCCCTCTCCGACACCCACATTCGACTTGGCGTATGGCACCAGTGGCGCCCAGCAGGCCATGACGAAGCCGGCGACGAAGAAGGACAGGCGGGTGGCGAGGCGCGTACCGGGGGAATCCGCGCAGACAACGGCGAAGGCGGGCATGTCGGGCTCGGCAAAAAGGATGGAAGGGTCAGGAGTCGGGGGTCTCGGCGATCCGCACCTCGGCGCCAGCCGCACGAAGCGCCGAAACCACATTTTCCGGCGCGTCATGCTCGAGGACGAAGCAGGAGATGTCCGTGACCGGACCGATGGCGAACGGCGCGGAGGTATCGATCTTCGTATTGGTCATCATCAGGGCACTGGCCGAGCTCAGGTCCAGGACGCTTCGCTTGACGTCCACATCCCCCATGTCGAACCCCGCCAGCCCGTCGCGGAGCGATAGGGCACAAGCGCCGAGAAAGCAGAGATCGAAGCGGAACCGCCGGAGTTCCGCGAGAGCCCGGGCATCGACACAGCCGCCGACCGTCGCATTCACGCTGCCGCCGATGACGATCAGCGACAAATCGCTGCGATTCATCAGGGCGGCCGCAGCCGGCAGCGAGTTCGTGACCACCCGCAGCCCGTAGTCCCGGGGCAGCAGTTCCGCCAGGCGAAGGGTCGTGCTCCCGGTATCGAGAAAGATGGTTTGCCGCTCCCGGAGAAGCGCCAGGGCGGCCCGCGCTAGAGCGCGCTTCCGCGCGCGATCCTCGCCGGAGCGGACCTCGAACGGCGCCGAAGCCGTCGAAAGCGGCAGCGCGCCGCCGTAGACCCGCCTGCACACCCCTTCCCGCGCCAGGGCGCGCAGGTCGCGGCGGATGGCGTCCTCGGAAACGCCGAATTCCCTTGCCAACAACGTGGCCACCACGGCCTGGCCGCTGACGAGCCGCTCGGCAATCCGTCGGCGGCGACCGAGGGGCAGATCCTGCAAATCGTGCATGAACAAGAAATACCGCGCACGAACGCGGATTTCCAGTACAATCAGACCCGTCCGCCGAAAGCTGGAACCCCTCTAGGATCGCGGACGCAGATGGGCCCAGAGATGCCAGCCGAGCCACCTTTCCAGAGGCAGGCGGGAGACCGGAAGCGGCGGCGCGTACATGAAGCGCTGATAGCTCTTCACGCGAACGAAGTCCGGAAAATCCCGCCCGATCAGTTCGGGATCGTAGACCTTGCTGTAGGGATTGAAAGGCCCGTCAGTGTTGCGATGGAGGAAGTTCTCCATCTTCAGGTAGCGCCACAGTCCCATTTCGCGTGCGTTCCTGACATGCTGGTCATAAATCGAGTGCCCCCTTCCGGCGAAGGGGTAGAGCGCGATCAGGCCCAGCCGCCGCACGACCGAGATCGACAGCAGGTAGTTCAGGGACCGGCGGGCATAAAGCATGACGATCAATTCGCCGCCTGGCTTCAGCACCCGGCGGATCTCCCGCTGCGCGGCATGGATGTCGGGAATGTGGTGCAGTACCCCGTGCGAGAAGACGATGTCGAAGGCACCGTCCGGCAGAGGCATGTCAAGGGCGCTTCCCTGGATCACCCGCTCATAGGGAAGATGCCGCAGTTCGAGACGCGTCCTCGTGCGCTCGACCGCCTCCGGCGTCAGATCCAAGCCGGACCAGATCGCACCGCGGCGGATGATCTGCTCGCTGTCCGCGCCCTGGCCCAGGCCGATTTCCAGGACCTTGCGCCCTCGGAAGTCGATGGCGTCGAGGCAGTCCAGAATGTGCCCCTCCCGGGCGTAGCGGAACGCGTCATATGCCCGGAAGAAGCGTTCATAATCCCCCCTCAGGCCGCCCACCTGGTCGTTGCCGCAGGGGTGATGCTGCCAGAATTCCGCGATCTCCCTTTCGGTGACGGGAGCGGCTGCGGTCAGATCGTCGGGCGAGGTCGCGTCCATGCGGGATCCTTCAGTTCAGCCGGTACCGGCGCTGGAACAGCTCGAGATTCAGAAGGCCCCAGATCAGCTTCTCGTGGTTGTGGCGGCCGAGGACATGGTCGTCGAGCAGCCGCCGCAGCATGTCGGGACGGTAATAGTCCCGGGTGATCGAGGAGGGACCGGTCAGGCAGTCGAAGACCATCTCCC
>JAJUFW010000102.1 GCA_029263555.1 Alphaproteobacteria bacterium | reverse complement strand
GAGATCAAGAAATCGATCTTCACCGTGCTCAACTTCCTTCTGACCGCGCAGGGCGTCATGCCGATTCACTGCTCCGCAAATATGGGCGAGCCCGGCGACGTCGCCCTGATCTTCGGCATATCCGGAACGGGCAAGACGACGCTGTCGGCCGATCCGACGCGGACACTCATCGGCGACGACGAGCATGGCTGGGCGGAGAATTCGGTCTTCAATTTCGAGGGCGGCTGCTACGCCAAGGTCATCCGGCTCGATCCCGCGGCCGAGCCGGAGATCTATGCCACGACGCGCCGCTTCGGCACGGTCCTGGAAAACGTGGTCATGAAGGAGACGGGCGCGCTCGACCTCGACGACGACCGGCACACCGAAAACACTCGCGCCAGCTATCCCATCGACTTCATTCCCAACGCCAGCCGCACCGGGATCGGCGGGACGCCCAGGAACATCATCATGCTGACGGCCGATGCCTTCGGCGTGCTGCCGCCGATCAGCCGGCTGACCGCCGAACAGGCGATGTACCACTTCCTCTCGGGCTACACCGCGCGCGTGGCGGGCACGGAAAAGGGCGTGACCGAACCCCAGGCCACCTTCTCGACCTGTTTCGGCGCGCCCTTCATGCCCCGCCGCCCAACGGTCTACGCGAAGATGCTGGGGGAGCGGATCGCCCGGCACGACGTCCGGTGCTGGTTGGTGAACACGGGCTGGAGCGGCGGCGGCTACGGCACCGGCCAGCGCATCGCCATCGCCCATACCCGGGCCCTGATCCGGGCGGCGCTGGACGGCACGCTGGAAAACGTGCCGGTCCGGCCCGATCCGCATTTCGGCCTGGGGGTTCCGGAAGCCTGTCCCGAAATCCCGAAGGACCTGCTCCAGCCCCGGAACACCTGGCAGGACAAGCACGCCTACGACGACATGGCGCGGGAAGTGGCCCGCCGGTTCGAGGCGAATTTCCGCCAATTCGACGGGGAGGTGGACGAGCGCGTCCGAGCGGCCGCCATCAGGGCGGCGGCGTGAGCGTCGGGCCCGGGGCCGCGGCACTTCCCGGGCAGGCATCGGACCGGACCGGCAGGGGAGAGGCAGCGGCGACGCCCCCGCCCGCGCCGGAACCGCCGTCGAGACCCCGGGGCTGACAGAGGCCGGCCGATCGTGCATAGAAGTCGTCCCTGCCCGAAGGCATTGATCCGGCGGACTCGATGAAGACCATCCTCGTAACCGGCGCGGCCGGTTTCATAGGCTTCCATGTAAGCCGCGCCCTGCTCGCCCGCGGCGACCGGGTGATCGGCTTCGACAATCTGAACCCCTATTACGACGTCCGCCTGAAGGAAGCCCGGCTGGAGCAGCTGTCCGGGCATCCGAACTTCGAATTCCGCAAGGGCAGCGTGTCGGACCGGGCGGCCGTGGACGATCTCGTCGACAGCTTCCCCGAGGTTTCCGGCGTCGTGCATCTGGCCGCCCAGGCGGGGGTCCGCTACTCCCTGGAGAACCCCTATGCCTATGTCGACGCAAATGTCATGGGCCAGGTGGTGATGATCGAGGCGGCACGCCGCTGGCGGATGCTCGACCACTTCGTCTATGCCAGCTCGTCCTCGGTCTATGGCGGAAACGAGACGCTGCCGTTCTCGGTCGACGATCGCGTCGACACGCCGGTATCCCTTTATGCCGCCAGCAAGCGCGCCGGCGAGCTGATCGCCCATACCTACAGCCATCTCTACCGCATCCCGACCACTGGGCTGCGGTTCTTCACGGTCTACGGACCCTGGGGCCGGCCGGACATGGCCGCCTTTCTGTTCGCGGACGCGATCTCGGCCGGACGGCCGATCCGGGTCTTCAACAACGGCAGGATGCGCCGGGACTTCACCTTCATCGACGATATCGTGAAGGGCACGGTGGCCGCCCTGGACCTGCCGCCACCGACCGACGGCAACGCGCCCCCGTTTCGGGTCTACAATCTCGGGAACAGCCGGACCGAGGAACTGAGCGAGTTCATCGACGTTCTCGAAGCGGCCTTAGGCAAGAAGGCCACCCGCCAATACGAGCCGATGCAGCCGGGGGACGTGCCCGCGACCTACGCCGACATCGAGGCAAGCCGCCGCGATCTGGGCTTCGACCCGCGGACGCCGATCACGGAGGGTCTGCCGAAATTCGTCGAATGGTACAAGGAATTCCGCAAGAAATACCCCGCGGCCTGACGATGTCGTCCGCAGACGGAACAGCCCCGGCCGCCGGACCGGCCGGGACGGCGGCAACCGTGCCGTGGCGGTCATGACCCGGGTCCTGGTGACCGGTGCGACCGGCTTCATCGGCAGGACGCTCGTCCCCGTGCTGCTGGCACAAGGCTACGCGGTCCGCGTCGCCCTGCGGGTCGATAGGCCCGTGCCGCCGGGGGTGGAGCGCGCCGTCGTCGGCGAAATCGGGCAGGCCACCGACTGGCGTGCCGCCCTGGACGGCGTCGACGCCGTCGTCCACATGGCGGCCCGCGTCCACGTCATGCGCGAAAGCTTGCCGGACCCGCTGTCGGCCTTCCGCGCCGTGAACGTGGACGGCAGCCGCCGGCTGGGCGAGGCCGCAGCGGCCGCCGGCGTCCGCCGCCTCGTGCATCTGAGCAGCGTCAAGGCGGTCGCTGACGAAAGCGGCCCCGAGCCCCTGACCGAAGAGACGACGCCCCGGCCGTCCACCCCCTACGGCATCTCCAAGCTGGAGGCCGAGCAGGCCCTTCTGGACGCCGCCGGAGAGACAGGGCCGGATGTCGTCAATCTCCGGCTGCCTCTCGTCTACGGGCCGGGGGTCAAGGGCAACTTCCTCAGCCTCCTCGGGCTATGCCGGCGCCGCCTGCCCCTGCCGCTGGCCAGCGTGCGAAACGCCCGCAGCCTGCTTTATGCGGGAAACCTGGCCGATGCGGTCGCAACCGCGCTGTCGACCCCGGACCGATTCCATGGAACCTACATGATCCATGACGGCGCGCCGCTATCCACGCCGGACCTGATCCGGGCGATCGGCTCGGCTCTCGGCCGGGCGCCGATCCTCCTCCCCTGCCCGCCTCGCCTCCTTGAGGTGGCCGGCATGCTTCTCGGGCGCCGGGCGATCGTCAGCAGATTGACGGAGAACCTGGTGGTCGATGACCGGCGCCTGCGGGCCCGTCTTGGCTGGCGTCCGCCTTTTACACCTTCTGATGGATTGCGCGGCACGGCAGAATGGTACAAACGCACTCACGAATGTCGTGACGCGCCCTCGGGAATGCGACTGATGCAGGAGCCTTGAGGATGAAGGCACTCGGCATAAGGCTGAACCGCCCGTGCCTGGCATTCGCGCACGATCTGGCCATGACGGCCTTCGGGTTCGTGCTGGCGTTCCTGCTTCGCGTGGGCGGGGCGACCTGGACGATCTACTGGGACGCGCTCGCCCTCGGCCTGCCGCTCATCGTCCTTTTCGGTGCGCTGAGCTATCTCTATTTCGATCTCTACTGCGGGATCTGGCGCTACGCCTCGACCTCCGACCTGTTCCAGCTCACCAAGGCTGTCACCGTCACGACGCTCGCCTTCGTGATCGCGATGTTCTTCCTGACGCGCCTGGAATCGGTGCCGAGGTCGATCCCGATCATCTACTGGTTCGCGTCGATCACGCTGCTGGGCGGCCCGCGCTTCATGTATCGGATGATGAAGGACCGGCGCATCGATCCGCTGCGGTTCCGGCTCAAGGACGACCGGATTCCGGTCCTGCTGATCGGCACGGACGTCCGTGCGGAGCTGTTCATCCGCTCCCTGGCCGCCGATCCGCATGCCGCCTACAAGGTCGTGGGCGTCGTCGACGATGCCGCCCGCCGCGTCGGCCGCAACATCCACGGCATCAAGATCCTGGGCTCGATCGACGATCTCCGGCACATCGTCGAACGGCTCGGCAAGCAGGGCCAGAGGCCCCGGCGCCTGGTCCTGTCCAAGATGCCCCGGGACATCGAGCCCGCGCTCATGGGGCGCATCCTGGACGAGGCCCAGCATCTGGGGCTTCAGCCCTGCCGGCTGCCCAGCCTCACCGACTTCAAGGACGCGAACGGCGCCGGCGGGATGGAACTCAGGCCGATCGCCATCGACGACCTGCTCGGCCGTCCGCCGACGGTCCTGGACCCCGGTGCCCTCAAGGATCTGATCGCCGGCCGGCGCGTCCTGGTCACCGGCGCCGGCGGGTCGATCGGAAGCGAGCTCTGCCGACAGATCGCCGCCCAGGCACCCGGACTGCTCATCCTCCTGGACAGCAGCGAATACAATCTCTACTCGATCGACCTTGCGATCGCCGAGGAGGAGCCGTCCGTCGCCCGCATGCCCATCCTGTGCGACGTCCGCAACCGCCAGCGGATCTCCTCGATCTTCCAGCAGTACCGCCCGGAACTGGTCTTCCATGCGGCCGCGCTGAAACATGTGCCGCTGGTCGAGAACAATCCGGCCGAAGGCGTCCTGACCAACTGCATCGGCACCCGGAACGTCGCGGACGCCGCCCTGGCGGTCGGAAGCGTCGCCATGGTCCTGATTTCGACGGACAAGGCGGTCCGTCCCGCCAATGTAATGGGCGCGACCAAGCGCATCGCGGAATCCTACGTGCAGGCGCTGGACGTGAACGCGCCTCGCCTCGTCGGCGACAGCGGGAGCCGCCCGACCCGGTTCATGACCGTGCGCTTCGGAAACGTGCTGGGTTCCAGCGGATCGGTCGTCCCCCTGTTCCGGCGCCAGCTGGCCCACGGCGGCCCGCTGACCGTCACCCACCCCAACATGGAACGCTATTTCATGACCATCGGCGAGGCCGTGGAGCTGGTGCTCCACGCCTCCGCCTATGGCGCGCGCGAGGGACGGGAGCGCGGCAAGATCTTCGTTCTGGACATGGGCAAGCCGGTGAAGATCGTCGACCTCGCCGTGCAGATGATCCGGCTGTCCGGCCTGCGCCCCGACATCGACATCAAGATCGAATACACGGGTCTGCGCCCCGGCGAGAAACTGTACGAAGAGCTGCTGTACGAGCACGAAACGCCATTGCCGAGCGAGCTGGCGGGGGTGCTCATCGCCTCGCCCCACATCATCGATTTCGCCCTACTGGACCGGATCATGAACGAACTGGCCAACGCCGCCCTCCAGGAGGACATGGACAAGGTGCTCGGCATCCTGAGCAACCTCGTGCCGGACTATTCCCGCGACGAAGCCCAGACCGCCTCTCAAGCCGGAACTCGGCCACCGGCGGAACGGTGCAACGAACCAGCCAAGTAGGATCGAATGAACGAGCGCATCGCCATCGTCGGGCTCGGCTATGTGGGCCTCCCGGTCGCCCTTGCCTTTGCCCGCCGGTTCGAGGACGTCGTCGGCTTCGACATCAACCCGGACCGGATCGCCAGGCTGAAGGACGGAGTGGACGACACGGGCGAAGTCGCGGGCGAGGATCTCGCCCGGTCCGCGATCCGCTTCTCCTGCGATCCCGCGGATCTTGCCGGGACGACCTTCTTCGTGGTCGCGGTCCCGACCCCGATCGATGACCATCGCCGCCCCGACCTCCGCGCCCTTCTGAGCGCCTGCAGGACGGTGGGCGCGGCCCTGCAGCCGGGGGCGGTGGTGGTGTTCGAATCGACCGTATATCCCGGCGTGACGGAGGAGATCTGCGGTCCGGCGCTGGAGGCGGCCTCCGGCCTCAAGGCCGGCGTCGACTTCAAGCTGGGCTATTCGCCCGAGCGCATCAATCCCGGGGACCGGGAGCACACGCTGGAACGCGTGGTCAAGGTGGTCTCGGGGCAGGATCCCGAAACCGCCGAGCGGGTGGCGCGCTGCTACGGCGCGATCGTCGATGCGGGCGTCCACCTGGCCCCGTCGATCAAGGTGGCGGAAGCCGCCAAGGTGATCGAGAACACCCAGCGCGACCTGAACATCGCGCTGATGAACGAATTGGCGCTGATCTTCGACCGGCTGGGCATCCGGACCAAGGACGTGCTGGCCGCCGCCGGGACGAAGTGGAACTTCCTCCCGTTCACGCCGGGGCTGGTCGGGGGCCACTGCATCGGTGTCGACCCCTATTACCTGACCGCCAAGGCCGAGGCCGTCGGATATCACCCCCAGGTCATCCTGGCCGGGCGGCGGCTGAACGACGACATGGGTGCCTTCATCGCCCAGAAGCTGGTCAAGCTGCTGGTCAATGCCGGCCATCCGGTAAAGGGCTGCCCGGTCGCCATCCTTGGCCTGACGTTCAAGGAGAACGTGCCCGACCTGCGCAACAGCCGGGTGCCGGACATCGTCCGGGAGCTCCGCGAATTCGGAGTGGAGCCGCGCGTCCACGACCCGCTGGCCAGCAAGGCCGAGGCCATGCACGAATACGGGATCGAGCTGCTGCCCCTCGACGCCCTCAAGGATTCGCGCGCGGTTATTCTGGCTGTGCCCCACCGCGAGTACCTCGCGGACGGCGGCCGCAGCATTCTCGGCTGCCTGAACGGCAGCGGCGTGATCATCGACGTGAAATCGGCCCTCGATCCCGGTCTCGTCCGAGACGGCACCGTGTATTGGAGCCTGTGACCGCGAACAGCGTTCACCCGAAATCGGCCGGCCGAAGGAACTGCCTGCCGCGATCGGCCAGCTTCACGAAGGGCATGAGCGGCGAGACGGAAATCCCGTTGCGCCGCATTGCCCGGTAGACCCAGACGTTCTGGCGGACGATATTCCGGATGCTGCGGTTGCTGATGCCGCCGAGCCGCATCCGCACCAGCACCCGGGGGATGTATCTGGACGGAATCCGGTGCCGGCCCAGGAACCGGAACATCAGCTCGACATCCGCGGCCATGGGGATGCTGAGGTCGAACCCGCCATAGCGCCTGTAGACCTCGCGCCGGACGAAGAAGGTCGGGTGCGGCGGATGCCAGCCGTGCCGGAACAGCTCGGGCTCGGCCGGCCGGGACCGCCAGGAGCGGACCACCCGGCCGGTGTCCTTTCGATCGACATAGACGAGATCGCCGTAGCAGGCCTCGATGCCGGAATCCCGGAACGCCGCCGCGACGTCCGAAAGCACGTTCTGGTCGGCGTAGAGATCGTCGGCATTGAGCAGCCCGATCACCTCTCCCGACGCCAGCGCGATCCCCTTGTTCATGGCGTCGTAGACGCCCCGATCCGATTCCGAGACGACGGCCGAGAGGCGGGATTCCCATTGCCGAAGGACGTCCAGCGTCCCGTCGGTCGACGCCCCGTCGACGACGATGTGTTCGATCTCGGGATAATTCTGCCCGGCGACGGAGGAGAGCGTGGCGCCGATGGTCCCGGCGGCGTTGTAGCAGGCGGTGATGACCGAGATCCTCATCGCTTCCCCCTCACCGCAACCGGACGCCGGTCGACGGCCGCGCGGCGGCGGCCCGGGTGATGCCTTCCCGGTAGACCGCCTCCATCCTGGCGACGATCTCGGGCCAGGCGAACTCCCGCTCCACCAGATCGCGGGCCCGGCCGCCGGCATCGGCAAGACGCGTCGGATCGGACAGCACGCGATCGAGGGCCCGGGCCCAGTCGCCGACGGTGCGCGGGACGATCCAGCCCGCGCCGACCTGGGCGGCCCGGAGGAAATGGCAGCCGGGCGAAAGCATCACCGGGGTGCCGCTCGCCATCGCCTCCAGCACCGCCATCGAGAAGCCTTCCGCACGCGACGGCAGGCAGAACAGGTCGGCCCGCGCCAGCCAATCCAGCTTGGCCTCGCCGGTCAGCATGCCCGGAAACAGCGTGCGGCCCGAAAGCCCGGCCTGCTCCAGGCGGGCCCGATAGCTGTCCTGGAGCAGTCCTTCGTCGGGCCCGGCCATGACCAGGACCGCCTTCGGATGGTCGGCGGCGATCCGGATGAAGGCATCCAGCAGCAGGTCCCCGCCCTTGATCTCGTGCAGCCGGCCGAGGAAAAGGATGACCTGGCGATCGGAAGGCACGCCGCCGAAGGCCGGCGACGGACGGGTGCGGTAGGCCGCGGCGTCGATCCCGTTGGGCACGATCCGGCAGGGCGTATCCACGCCGAGGGCCCGGTAGCTTTCGACCTCGGCCTCGGTAAGCGCGATCAGCGTCGTCGCGCCGGCCAGCAGGCGCCGTTCCACGAGCCGGATGTAAAGGCGCTTCTTCAGCCCGCGATAGGCCAGCCGCTCCGGATCGAAGACGCCCCGCTGATGGTAGAACAGCGGCACGCCGGCGCGGATCGCCGCCAGCCCCGCGATCCGGGTCGGCGCGACGAAGGGCATCTGGGTGTGGACCAGGTCGACCGTGCCCAATATCCGCTTCAGCGTACCCGCCAGCGCCGGGGTAT
>JAJUFW010000205.1 GCA_029263555.1 Alphaproteobacteria bacterium | reverse complement strand
GCCGGCGGCGACCTCGGCCGTGCCCTGCTGGCTCCGCCGGAGATGCCGGACGACCGGTTCAACGCTCTTGCGGAGGCCTTCACGGCCATGATGAACGATCCGGAATTCCTGGCCGACGCCGAATCCAAGGGCATCCCCCTGGGCTATGCGTCCGCCGCGGAGATGAAGGAGATCCTGGATGGCATCTTCGCCACGCCGCCCGAGGTGGTGGAGTTGCTGAAGGTCAGCATCGAGCAGGGCTTCGACGGCTGAACGACATCGGGGCGGCACTTCGGTGCCGCCCTTCTTCTGTTACCGGAGACGGCTCGCTTCCGGTGAGGCCGAAGGGCGGCTTCCGGCCATCGATCCGGGATCGGGAAGTTGCCGATTGCGGCTGCAAGGCTCCCCGCACGATGGCGAGCGATTCCGCCGCGGCGCCGAGCCCGCCGTCCGACAGTTTCCAGACGAGAGATCCCCACGATGAACCATCAGGGTGAAAAGCGCTTCGTTCCGGTCGCCCCGAGCGAACCGAAATACGGCAGCGACCTTGTCGCCGCCGCCCTGCGCGAGCAGGGCTTCCCCTATATCTGCCTCAATCCCGGCGCGAGCTATCGTCACCTGCACGACAGTCTCGTGAACTTTCTCGGCAACGAAAAGCCGAAGATCATCCTGTGCATGCATGAGGAGCATGCGATCGGCATCGCCCAGGGCTGGGCGAAGATCACCGACCGTCCGCTCGCGGCCGCCGTGCACAGCAATGTCGGCCTGATGCACGCGACGATGGGGATCTTCGATGCCTGGTGCGACCGTACGCCGGTCGTGATCCTGGGCGCGACCGGGCCGCTCGACGCCACAAAGCGCCGGCCGTGGATCGAATGGATCCACTGCACCATCGATCAGGGCGGCCTCGTCCGCAATTTCACGAAATGGGACGACGAGCCGGCCTCTCCCGAGGCGGCGGTCGAATCGATCCGTCGCGCGACCATGCTGGCCACGGCGCGTCCCGGCGGCCCGGTCTACGTCAATCTGGACGTGACCCTGCAGGAGATGGCGCTGGACTCCGTGCCGGCGCTTCATGACGTGTCCCGGTTCCGGCCGCCGGCGGATGCGGAACCGCCGCAGGCCGAGCTCGATCGGGCGGTCGAACTTCTGTCGAAAGCCAAGCGTCCGTTCATTCTGTGCGGCCGAACCTCGCGGAGCGAGGAAGGCTGGGCGGAGCGCGTGCGTCTGGCCGAGCTGCTCGACGCCAGCGTGATCACTCATGTGAAGCTGCCGGCCAGCTTCCCCACGACCCACGCCAACTTCATCGGCGAGACCGGCTGGAAGCTTCGGCCGTCGATCCTTGCCCGCCTGAAGGCTGCGGATGTGGTGCTGAGCCTCGACTGGCTCGACCTTGCCGGCACGCTGAACCAGGCATTCCCGCCGGGCACGGCCAGCCCGCCGGTCATCAGCGTATCGAACGACTTCCACATCCATCGCGGCTGGAACATGGACTATCAGGGCCTGCCCGCGGTCGACGTGAACATCCCGACGGTTCCGGAGACGGCCACCCGCCGCCTTGTCGAGGCGTTGACGCCGTTGCGACCGGCGCCGCAGGCCAAGCCGCGCCGGCGGATCGAGGCGGAACCCTCGGCCTCGTCGGGGCCGATCAGCCTGATGGATCTGGCGCGGGTCTTCGCCCGCGAAACCCGCGGCATGGAGTTGTGCCTGACGTCGCGCCCGCTCGGCTGGCCGAACAACGCCAACGAGCTGGAGCATCCGCACGCCTATCTGGGTCACAATGGCGGCGGCGGCGTGGGCTCCGGCCCCAGCATCGGCGTCGGCGCCGCGCTTGCCCTGCGGGACATGCAGTCCCCGCGCCTGCCGGTCGCGATCGTGGGCGACGGGGATTTCACGATGGGCGCGACGGCGCTCTGGACCGCCGCCAGCCAGCAGATCCCGATCCTGTTCGTGATCGCCAACAACGGCTCCTACTTCAACGACGAGCATCACCAGGTCCAGGTGGCGATCGCCCGCGGGCGTCCGCCGGAGAATGCCTGGGTCGGCCAGCGGCTGGAGGATCCGGGTCCCGACCTTCTGATGCTGGCGAAGGCGCAAGGCATCGACGGCGAGGGGCCGGTCACCGACCTGGCCGATCTCCCCGGCGCCCTGCACCGCGGCTTCGAGGCGGTGAGGTCCGGCAAGCCCTGGGTGATCGACGTCCGGGTCCCGCCCGAATACTGCAAGGACCCGATGGTCGAACTGGCGTGACTTCCCGAAGGCCCGGTCCCCGAAGGACCGGGCCTTCGACTTTCTGAAGGCAGGGAGGCGTCGAGGGGGAGCGGGCCCGTGATCGGCCGCTCCCTTCTGCGTTGTCGGCACGGGCCCTTGCCTCTCAATCTCGGCCGGCCCGTGCAAGCCAACGGGCCGGCGAGATGTCGTTCTTCGTCGGAAGCGCCGGTCCTGGAAAGGGCTGAGGATCTCGCCGGCCTGGAGCGGGCGGATCGGACGCCAGGATTATCGCGATCGCCGCTGATCTCGGCGCGTCTGCATGTGCCACGAACAAACTGACAGTGAGACGGCGCTTGCCGAAGCGGAGAGCGGGGGCGCCGGGCCGGCGTCCGCATCGATCGCGCGGGCGGAAGCCAGGAAGAGCTTCGGGCATTGGGGCGACGCCCTAATGCAAACGGCCCTGGCGCCGGAGTGCCAGGGCCGTTCCTGTCAGACCCGATCCTTCAGGATCAGATGATGCCCGACACCGCCCTTCGGAGGCCCGGGAAGGCATCCCCCAGGTAGGACTGCGGCCAGGGGACGTTCAGCATCTGGTCGAACAGGACGAACATCCCGATCCACATGCCGGCCGTGATCAGGGCCGCCCGAGGAAGCGGCACCTTGCCCTCGATCCGCATGAACAGGAACATGAAGAGCAGCATCGTCGGCAGAAGCCCGATGAGCAGGGTGCCGACGAAGATCGACAGCACCCACAGGCTCATCAGCCCGATGCGCCGGTAGATGAAGCCTTCCGGAAGCCCGTCCAGCGGGTCGGCCTCGTTCCGCTTGCGGACCGGAGCGACCCGTTCGCCGTTCCGGATCCTGATCAGGATGCCGATGCCGCTGAGCGCGATCACGACCAGGCCGGCCACCGCGACCGTCTGCGGCATCAGCCGGGCGGCGAACGTCCAGTCCCTGGAGGTCCAGAGGGCGGCCACGAACAGAACTGCCGCCGCCACCCAGATCGCTGGGACGGCAATCCGGTCGACCATGGAGACTTCGGCGTTCTCGTCCGCGCGTTCGGCCCTCGCTTCGGGTGCGACGTCGGCGCCGACGGGGGCCGGCTGCCTCCGGCGCAGGCCGACGAGATACTTCGCCAGGCGATAGCCGAAGAAGATCACCGGCAGGGAGAAGATGGCGAGGACGCCGGGGCGTTCCAGCCAGTCGAAGCCGTAGCGGCTGGTCGAAATGAACAGGTACTGTTCGACAAGCCCGCCCAGCACCAGGCCGAGCAGGACCGGCGCGCGTGCCCAGTCGAAGCGCTTCATCACCCAGCCAAGCACGGAGAAGGCCAGGAGCACGATGATGTCGCCGATATCCCGGGTCGCCTGGTAGGCGCCGACGAAGACGATCGACATGACCGTCGGCACCAGGATCCCCGCCGGAATCAGCGCCATTTTCGCCAGCTGCGAGACGAAGGCGAAGCAGATCAGGACCCCCGCGATGTTGCCGAGGATCAGGCTCCAGACGATCGTGTAGGTGACGTCCAGCTGTTCGCTGAGAAGCTTCGGCCCCGGCTGGATGCCGTGCATGATGAATGCGCCGAGCAGGATCGCCATGGTGGCGCTTCCGGGGATGCCGAAGGCGATCGTCGGAATCAGCGCGCCGCCTTCGCGTGAATTGTTGGCGGCCTCGGACGCGATGACGCCGCGGACGTCCCCGGTGCCGAAGGTCTTGGTCCCGTCCTTGACCGATCGGGCCGCCGACCCGTAGGCGATCCAGTCGACCGCCGCGCCGCCGAGACCCGGTACCGAGCCAAGGACAACGCCCAGCCACGAGCTCTGGAAGACAAGACGGATGTTCTTGATCGCGTCCTTCACGCCCTGGAACTGGTCCCGGACGATGCTCTTGGTCCGCTGGGCGGCGATCGGCTTGCGGGAGGCGGCCAGGTCGATCAGTTCCGGCACCGCAAAGAGGCCGAGGACCAGCGCCTCGAGCGGCAGACCGTCCCACAGATAAAGCGTGTCGAAGGTCCAGCGCAGCTCGCCGGTCTGAGCCTCGTCACCGACGGATGCCAGCAGCACGCCGAAACTTGCGGCCACCAGGCCTTTCAGCATCGCCCCCTGGCTGACCGCCGCGACGAGCATCAGGCCAAGCACGCAAAGGGCGAGAAGCTCCGGCGTTCCGAAGGCCAGCATGAACGGTCGCAGGATCGGGATCGAAATGCCGAGCAGGACGGCACCGAACAGACCGCCGATGACCGATGCCGTATAGGACGCGCCCAGCGCCCGGCCGGCTTCCCCGCGGCGGGCCATCGGATATCCATCCATCACGGTTGCCGCGGATCCGGCGGCACCCGGCACGCCCAGCAGGATCGACGGGATCGTGTCCGAGGTCGGCGTCACCGCCCACATGCCGATCAGGAAGGCAAGGGCGGTGAAGGGGTCCATGGCATAGGTGAAGGGCAGCAGCAGGGCCATGCCTACCAGCCCGCCGATGCCCGGGATGACACCGATGAACAGCCCGAGGACCACCCCGAGCATGATGATCAGAAAGCGAAACGGATCAAATACGACCGCCAGCGCTTCCGCCGCCTGTTGCAGTAGAAGCATGTTTCCTCCAATGGCCCACAGTTCGGGCTTCATTCTGCTTGGTACGCGTCCCCCGGCAGGGGGCCCGGTGGATTGGGCGGCAGCGCGCCTCATCGCCAGGTGCCGGCCCGGGGCATTTTCGATGCAGCGAGTGGCTTTGTCTCCATTCTGACCCGGGCCGATAGAGCGGCCACGGAAATGCACCCCGACGCTTTGCGGCGAGGCAATGTATTACAGTCATCTCGTCAGACAATGGTGGACGGAGCAGGACGGCTCTGGCAAATTCATATTCCGAAGGATCATTATCATGCCTGTGAATTTGGCCGCCGTAGAACTCCGGCTTCTTGTCGTGTTCGACGCCGTGATGGCGGAGGGCAGCGTGACGCGCGCCGCCGAGCGGCTGGGCATGTCCCAGCCGGCCGTCAGCAATGCGCTCAACCGGCTGCGCCTCATGTTCAACGACAGCCTTTTCGTGCGGACCGGTGACGGAATGCGCCCGACGCCGAAGGCGGTCGAGCTTGCCGGCCCCATCCAGTCCGCCATGCGCCAGCTGGAAAGCGCCCTGGAGCCGGAGAATTTCGAGCCCGTCGATGCGCGCTGGTCCTTCACTCTCTCCGTGTCGGACCATGCGTCGGTGGTGCTGCTGCCGCATCTGGTCGAGCACATGGCGCGGGTCGCGCCCCGGGTCGAACTGACCATTCAGTCGACGCTGAGCAGCGAAGTCCCGGCCGCCCTCGACAGCACCGAAATCGACATCGCGATCGGGGTCACCGACGATCTGCCGAAACGGTTCGAGCGCCTGGCCCTGTTCGAGGACACCTATGTGTGCATGATGCGGCGGGAACATCCGCTCGCGGGCCGCCCGATCACGTTGCAGGAGTTCGTCGAGGCGGATCACCTGATCGTCAAGCCGGGGCCGGGCGGCACGGGCCGGGCCGACCGCCTGCTCGCCCGGCAGGGAATCCGTCGCCGTTCGGCGATGAGCGTACACCAGTTTCTTGCCGCGCCCGCCATCGTGTCCCGGTCGGACCTGCTGGTTCTCGTCTACGAGAAGATCACGCCGATCTTCGATCCCCGGCGCTTCTACTTCTGTCCGGTTCCGGTGCCCGGCATGCAGGTCACTGCGACCGCCGTCTGGAACCGGGCCCGGTCGGAACACGCCGCGCACCGATGGATGCGCCGCCAACTGGCGCAGG
>JAJUFW010000595.1 GCA_029263555.1 Alphaproteobacteria bacterium | reverse complement strand
GGCTCGCGACGGCGACGCGCGGCGTGCTGCGGGTGAGGCTCGTCGCCACGGGGCGGGCCGCCCACTCCTCGCACCCGGAGCTGGGCGAGTCGGCCATCGAGAAGCTCGTGGACGCCATCGTCGCCCTGCGCGGCCTGATCAATCCGAACGCGACCGCCATTGCAATGGCCAATCACGGCCATGTCGCCGGCAGCGCCTCGGCGCTGATGGGGACGTTGATGTTCGGCCTGGGCGCAATCGCGGGCACCCTAGTCGGGTTGTTCGAGGACGGCACGGCCGCCCCCATGGTGACCGTCATCTTCGTCTGCTCGATCCTGGCGCTTCTGCTGAATATCTGGGGGCTTGCCGGCCAGGCTCGCGTCGCGGCCGAGTGATCGCGGACCCGGCCGGCGGCCCCGCTATTCGGCGGCCGAGGCGGCCAGCATCTTCCGGAAGCCTTCCACCCCGAGATGGTCCGGATTAATCGCAAGCAATTCGGACCGCGCCCGCTCGCGCGGGTGTTCGGTGTCGATATAGACGAACCGGCCGTCCGGCGACTTGTTGACCATGACGATTGTATCCAGCACCTCGGTGAAGGTCGCGCGCTTGTCCTCGGGCGCGGCGATCAGAAGCTGGAGTCCCAGCGCCTTGTAGAAGCGCAAGAGCGCCTGCGTGTTCTGGATATCCAGCTTCGAGAACGCCTCGTCGAACAGGGCGAGGCCCATGCCCTGGGGCTTCACGCCCCTGGGGCCCGGGTAGTAGGCGGACGCCAGCGAGGCGGCGATTGCGACGTAGAAGGGGGCCTGCGCCTCGCCGCCCGATCCCTTCACGGCGCGCTTCGACATCGAGGTGCGGGGGCCGCTGCCGTCGTCGCTGCGCATCTCCAGCTCGAAGGTGAAGTAGTTCCGATAGTCCTCGAAATGGCTCGTGTCCTGGTCGCCCTCCAGAAGAGCGCCCAGTTCGCGCATCGCCTCGGCCGTCACCTCGTCGCCCGACTCGTCGGCGCCGAGCGCCAGAATCGTCTGGCCCTGCTCGGGATTGTCCGCGACCTTGGTGGCCAGCCGGTAAAGATTGGCGTAGCGGCTGTCGACCGTCTTCGAGAAGCTGTATCGCTGGCCGGTGAAGCGATGGCGGTCCAATTGGCGGTTGAGCGTGTCGAGCTGCTGGTCCAGGCCCTGGAACTTGGCCGCCAGCTTGGTCAGCAGATCCTCCTTGAAGGTCTGGCGCATCTCGGCTTCCGCGGCGACCGCCCGCTCCCGGTAGGCGCGCAGCTCGTTCTGCTCGAGCCGGAGCCGTTCGGCGACCGCCCATTGGTAGCCCCATGAAACCGGCGTGCCGTCACCAAGGGGCGAGTCGAGCCGCCACTCGCTGACATATTCTGTCAGCTCGCGGATCGCGGCGCGCTCATACTCCGCGGCCCGCTTGCGTGCGTCCTCCGCGCTTTTCGACCTGGCCAGGCGAAGTTCCGCCAGGTGTCCCCGGAGATCCCGGCGGGAATGGTGGAAGACATCGGTCCGGAAACGGGTGATGAGCTGGTTGATCGAGGGCAGGCCGCCGTCCTGGTCCAGCTCCAGCACGTGCCGGTAGTCCTGGTCGGCGAGCGCCGCATAGGCCTGGCGCTTCTCGGCGAAGGCCCTTCTCAACGCCGCGCGCCGGGTCTCCAGCTTTTCCGTCTCGGCGCCGAGCGCCTTGTCCAGGCGCCGGATCGCAGGCTCGACATCCTCTGTCAGCTCCAGCCGCGCGCTGTGGAGCGCGGTGTTCGCGACCTCGATCTCCTCGATCAGCTCGGGATCCGCCGCGATCGCCACCTTGTCCTTGGCATCGATGATCCGCGCGATCCGCGCCTCCAGCCTGCTCGCCTCCTGGGCCAGCGCCGCGGGCCCGCTGCTGGCCTCGCGCAGGGCGTCGACGGCTCGTTTCACGCCCGTCGCCGCGGAGGCGAGCAGCCGCGCCGTCTGGGTCAGCTCAGCGTGTTTCGCGCGCTTCTCCTCGATGTCCCGGCGCAGGCGCTCGGCCGAAGCCGTTCGCGCCCGGCGACCGAAGATCAGCTCCGGCAGGTCGCGATGGACGTTGAGGCCAAGGCCGGAGGTCGTCTTGCCGTTCCGGAGCACCGCACGGTCCATGCGCTCCAGCTCGGCCTCCGTCTCGGCCATACGGAAGCCGCCGATGCGGGTCGCGATATAGGCCAGGGCGTGGGGATTGTCGGACCGGACGACGCTGGCGATGCTGTCGGGATCGATCCTCGGCTCCCGGCGGTCGCCGCGGTTCGTCTTGATCAGCGTGCAGCCGTAGAACTCGTTCCGCCGCTGGTACATGATCTCGAAGGCC
>JAJUFW010000328.1 GCA_029263555.1 Alphaproteobacteria bacterium | reverse complement strand
CCGCTGAAGAGCCCGACCTACTGGATCGGCGGGATCTGGGGTCGGGCGATCACCCGGTCCTTCCTGACGACCCGACACTTCTTCATGGATCCGGACCCGAAGCGAGAGGACGGGTGGCCCGACCTCCTCCTGGACAAGGTCCGGGAGGGGACGCTGGAGGTGGGGGTCCATCCGGGCTATGCCGAGGATTGGCGCGACAAGGAGCGGCAGAGGATCAGCCGGTTCGCTGAAAACGCGATTCTTGCCGGCCACGAACTCGTGCCCTGGCATGCCATATGATCCGGCTCGACTTCCAGAAGAAACGGCGGCGTCCTCTCCCGGAGAGGCGGAACCTTGCCGCCCTTCCGGCAGTCTCTTCTGCAGCATGAGGGCGGGCCGCCGGCCCGCCGGCGACGGCATCGAGCAAAGGGAAATTGGCATGGGAAGGGAATGCCGGCGGGCTGGTCGGATGGCCCGTCTCCTTGTGCTGGCGGCGACGCTCTGGTGCGGCGTCGCGGGCCTACCGGCCGTTGCGGCCGAGTATCGGCTGGAGGTCGGCGATGTGCTGGAAATCGTGATTGCCGGCACCCCGGAGGTCCGCCATCGCGTTCCGATCGACTACAACGGGGAAGCGTCGTTTCCGCTGATCGGGGAGATCCCGGCCGCCGGCAAGACCCTGTTCGAGGTCAGGGAACTGGTGAAGGCCCTGCTGCCCCAGCGGGTCTACAAGATCCGGAACGTCGTCGGCGCTGACGCGAACCAGATCATCGAGCCCCACGAGATCTCGATCTATGTGGCGGAGTACCGGCCCGTCTATCTGACCGGGGACATCGCCCAACCAGGGGCGATCGTCTTCCGGCCCGGCATGACGGTCCGTCAGGCCGTGTCGATCGCCGGCGGATACGACGTCCTGCGTTCGGGCCAGGGCAGTACGCTCGTCGAGGCGCTGGAACTGCAGAGCCGGTATCACACCCTGTCGATGGAGCTGGCCCAGGCCAGGGCGCGTGTCTGGCGCCTCCGGACGATGCTGGGGCAGGAGGAGGCGGAGCCCGACCTGTCCGGATTGCCGGAGATCGACCCCGACACCTGGGCCGAGATCCTGCGGATCGAGGACATGCAGCGTCAGGCGGACGAACAGGAATACGAGAACCGGCGCGCCAATCTGGAGCTTGCCATCGCCTACGCTGACCAGCGGGTCGCAACGCTCGAGGACCAGCTGGAGAGCGAGCGGGAGGGGGCGGAGCTGGACGCCTCCGACATGGCGCGGATCAACGAACTGCACCGCCAGGGCGTGGTTCCGATGAACCGGGTGACCGAAATGCGCCGTGCCGCGCTGCTCGCGTCCAGCCGGGCGCTGGAGACCAGCGTCGCTGCCGAGGACGCAAAGACGGAGCGCGAGGAACTGAAGGCGGAGCTTCAGTTGCTCGACCAGACTAGGAGAGTGCGCCTGCTGCAGGAGCTGGAGGCGGCAAAGTCGCGGATGGATCTTCTGCGCACCCAGCTTCGCGGGGCGGAGGACCAGATGCTGGTTGCCCTGGCGGCGCGCACCGATCTGACGCGGCAGCGCCAGGGCAACCTGCAGGTCGTCGTGTTCAGGAACGAACTGGGCGAACGCTACCGCGTGGAGGCCGACGAGGATACCGAACTCTATCCCGGCGACGTGGTCGAGGTCACGCTCCACCTCGACCTGCCGGTTTCGGCGACCGGCGAACCGGCCGCGGAGCCGGCGGCCCAATGATGGAGGCGGGCGCTCTTCAAGGTCGATCCGCGGTGCCGCCTGTCGTCTGGCTCGGGTTCCGCATGTCGCCCGGGGCGGGGCCCTGTTCGCCGGTCCCGCGTTCCAGGCGTTTCGCTATCTCGGCCACATGCCGGCCCTGGAAGCGCGCGCCATCCAGTTCGTTCCGGGTCGGCTGGCGGGAGCCGTCGGCCCCAGCAAGGGTCGTCGCGCCATAGGGCGTACCGCCCGTGATCTCGTCCATGTTGGTCAGCCCGGCGAAGGAGTAGGGCAAGCCCACGATGATCATGCCCTGGTGCAGCAGCGTGGTGTGGAACGAGGTGATCGTCGTCTCCTGGCCGCCATGCTGGGTGGCGGAGGAGGCGAACACGCTGCCGATCTTTCCGACCAGCCCACCGCTCAGCCAAAGGCTCCCCGTCTGGTCCAGAAAGTTCCGCATCTGCGCGGCCATGTTGCCGAACCGGGTCGGCGTTCCGAAGATGATCGCGTCGTAGTCGGTCAGCTCCTTGACGGTAGCGATCGGGGCCTCCTGGTCCAGTTTCATGCCGGCGTTCCGGGCGACGTCCTCCGGCACCAGCTCGGGCACCCGCTTGATCGCGACCTCGGTTCCCGGGACGGAGCGCGCGCCCTCGGCCACCGCCTTCGCCATCTGCTCGATATGGCCATAGCTCGAGTAGTAGAGGACCAGGATCTTCGCCATCGGCATTCTCCATCGCAGGTGGTCGAACCTCACTCTGAGCCTGGGCCGCCCGCCAATGTTCCGGGGAGGCCCGGCGGCGGGGAAGAGCCCGCCCGTTCGGAGGACGGAAGGTTGCGGAGCGGATGACCTGGGCTGCCGACGCCGACGGCCCGGCGATCAGCGGCCTGCGGGTGCACGCGGCGCTTGGTCTCTCCGGAGGAAAAAGGGCAGGGTATCGGCCAGTGCTTCGGCGGCATCCCGGACGATTTCGGCCTCCGGCCGTCCTCGCCGCGCCAGCCGGCGTGCGCAGCGCCGCAGCGCATGCTGTGCGCGGACCGGATCGTGCGAAATCCTGGATGCGCGCCGAAGCGCCACGTCCGCGCAGCGGACCAGGTCGCGGGACGCGTCCGGCGCCTGCATGATCCGGCGGAGTCGCATCAGCGCCTCCCCGACGGTCACGACAGCAAGGCTGCCGTCCACCACGGAAGGCTTTCGGTCGCCGACCTTTTCGGCCCAGCGGATCAGCCGCAGCATGCGGTGGGTCAGCCTTGCGCGCCAGACCCGGCGGTTCGCCACCTCGGGATGGACGGCCATGGCCTGCAGATCGCGGATCATCGCCGCGATCAGCATGTTCATGCGCCGTCCGGCGTCGAGCGGAAATATCAGGCGGTATGCCACAAGACCTGCAAGCGGCCCCGAAACCACCGCCGAGGCCAGCCCGAGCCAATAGGTGAAAGTTCCGGTCGGGGGATAAACGGGCTGCAGCATCAGCAGCAACGCCATGTTGTAGTCTATGGCGCCGGGCGCGGTGCGGCGGTGCGCCATCAAGGGGGCACCGACCAGAATGAACGGGAGGGTGAGGGCGATCATCCCCACCTCATCCGCAGCGAGCGGCCAGGCCAGCCATCGGCAGGCGATCGCCGCGATGGCGCCCCCGACCTGGCCCAGAAAGACGAACCAGACCGTCCGGGCCGGATTCTCGAAGGTCGAGAAGACCGACAGCATGACAGTCGCGCCCAGCATCATGTACGGGCCGTAGGACCATCCGGTCAGGAGCCAGGTTCCGCCCAGGATGAGAATCGTCGCCGCCGCGCGGATCGCGGCCTGTCGCGCGCCCCTCCAGTCGCGGTGCAGAATGACAGGGTGCCGGAACGACGGAACGCCTGCTTCCCGCGCGGGCATTCCGAACTGCTGCTGCATGGCTGAAGCCAAATTCAGGAGGACTTGGCGCATTGCCGGGTAGCGCCTGCCGGATTCCGCCGCGGCATCCATGAGGCTGAGGATCTCGGCTGCGTCCGCCTTGCCGGCGATCGCGCGTGACGCCTGGTCGAGAGCGCGGCTTGTCGCAGGTTCGGAGGCGGCAGCGCCCGAGCCGCGGAGCCAGACGAGGGCCTCGGCCTGGGCGAAGAGAAGTTGACGGATGGCTTTTGCTGCGCGCCGCGACCTGAGAGATCCCGACGCGTGCGGATCGAGCTCCTCCTCGATCGCGGCCATCTCTGACAGGATATCCCGGAATTCCGTCGATCGATCGCCGCCTTCGCCGCGCAGGCGCAGGGCCATGGCCCGGAGGACCCGCGCCGACAGGCTTCGGATCCGTTCGTTGAGGTCGGCTGGATATTGCGACGGCGCCAGGAGAAGGCCGATCGCGAGGGCGACCAGAACGCCCACCAGCACCGTGAGCATCCGATCCGTACCAAGAGAGAACACGCGATCGGGGCGACCCGTGTCCAGAAGGGCGATCATCGCCGCGGAAATGCCGGCCAGCATGGTGCCGTAGGACAGATGGCTCCGCTGCAGGTTGCCGATCCCGACACAGGT
>JAJUFW010000114.1 GCA_029263555.1 Alphaproteobacteria bacterium | reverse complement strand
CCCGGGCGGCCAGATGAAAGAAATGGATGGCGCGCCGACGGTGCTCCGCCAATTCGCCGATCGCGAGCATCAGGGTCGCGAGGACCATCGGCAACAGGTAGTAGATCGTCCGGTAGACCACCAGCGCGCCCAGCACACCGGCCGCCGGCACCCGTCCGGCAAGGCCGATGAGGATGATCGATTCGAAGATCCCGATGCCGCCCGGCACGTGGCTGATGATGCCGGCCAGCAAGGCGGCGCAATAGATGCCGAGAAAGGCGCTGAATCCCAGTTCGTGCGGCGGCAGCAGGACGAACAGGGCCCCTGCAGTCAACAGGATGTCGGCCGACGATATGACGATCTGCATCAGGACCAGCCCGGGCGACGGCACTTCGACCGTCCAGCGGCCGACCCGGATGCCCCGGTGCAGCAGCGCCGACATGACCAGCGTCCCGAACAGGAGTGCGATCAGCAGCCCGGCGATGATCTGAACCACCACCACCGGCAGGTGCAGGAGCCGGGCCACCATCTGCGGCTGGAGAAAGAAGCCGGCGCTGCCGACCGCGCACAGGCCGACCGTGAAGGTGACGCTGCAGAACACGATGACCCTGGCCACGTCCGCGACCGGCAGTCCGGCCGCCGAATAGACCCGGTAGCGCACCGAGCCGCCGCTGAGCATCGAGAAGCCCAGATTGTTGCTGATCGCGTAGCCGGTGAACGAGGCGTAGAGCACGGTCCGGAACGGCAGCCGCGTACCGACATAGTGAAGGGCCGAAAGATCGTAGCCAGCGAGGGTCAGATAGCTGAGAATCGTGAGGAAGAGGGCGGCGAAGACCGCCGTCCAGGGCAGGGAACGGAGGTGATCCATCACCTCGTCGTACTGGAAGTCGGCAAGGAGATGGTGCAGGGCGACCAGCGCCAGTGCGAACACCAGGACGCCGAAGACGAGGGTCGCCCGCGCCCTCACCCAGCGCCACCACGACGGCGCCCGGCCTCCCCCGCCTCCGGCATCGGCGACGGAGCGGGTCGGGTCAGCCTGCGTCGAAGCGGAGAGATTTCCGGGGGTCGGGTTCATCGCGCCCATTGTCGAAGGTCATGCTTCTCTAGTCCGGTCGGTCGGCCGACCCAAGCGAAAACATCCACATGTGGCTGAAGTCGGGCCGCGCTCTCCCAGCCCCTGGATGAAGGCACCGCCCCACGGGACATCGCCCGAACCTTTCAGCTTTTTAATGTTCGTGAAAGCTCGCGGTCATCCGCAGGGGAATAGATCCATGGGCCAAGGTCGCCAACGGGCGACAAGAACGGTTCAACCGATCCCATGGAGATGCGACCTATGACCTCTCCCCTGCCCCTTCGGTGCACCGCGCCGCACCAAACCTTACGCGCAGGGGTCGCCGCGCTGCTGCTGGCCGGCACGATCCTGACCGGGACGGCGGTAGCGGTCGAGCGGCCGGTCCTGGCCGCACCGGCGGCCGACGAGTTGCCGGGCCGCTTCGCCAACCTGGTCGAGCGCGTGACCCCGGCCGTCGTCAACATCTCGACCTCGTCCGAGGTCCGTTCGCGGGTCATGCCCCTGCCGCAGTTCCCGCCGGGATCCCCCTTCGAGGACTTCTTCCGGCAGTTCGAGCCCTTCATGCGGAACGGCATCCCACAGCGGCGGGAGGTAACGACGCTCGGCTCCGGCTTCATCATCGATCCGGAAGGCTATGTCGTCACCAACAACCACGTGGTCGAGGACGCGACGGACATCCGCGTGACCCTTCAGGACGGAACCCAACTCGATGCGGAGCTGGTCGGCCGGGATCCGAAGACGGACCTCGCGCTCTTGAAGGTGGACGCCGACGAGCCGTTGCCCTTCCTGGAGTTCGGCGACAGCGATTCGGTCCGCGTCGGCGACTGGGTGATCGCCGTCGGCAACCCGTTCGGCCTGGGCGGGACCGTCACGGCCGGCATCGTGTCGGCGCGCGGACGCGACATCCATGCGGGCCCCTATGACGACTTCATCCAGACCGACGCGGCCATCAACCGCGGCAACTCCGGCGGCCCGACTTTCGACCGGGACGGCCGGGTCATCGGCATCAATACCGCGATCTTCTCGCCCAACGGCGGATCGATCGGCATCGGCTTCGCCATCCCATCGAACCTGGCCCAGCCGATCCTGGAGGAGCTGAAGGAAAAGGGCAGCGTCAGCCGCGGCTGGCTGGGCGTCCAGATCCAGCCGGTGACCCCGGAGATCGCCGAAAGCCTGGCGCTGGACGAAGCGAAGGGCGCCCTGGTCGCTGCGGTGACGCCGGACAGCCCGGCGGCGACGGCAGGTTTCCGGACGGGCGACGTGGTCGTGGAATATGACGGCCGGCCGATCGAGAACGTCAAGGACCTCACCCGTGCCGTCGCGGCCACCGCCGCGGATACGCAGGTCCGGATCGTGGTCCTTCGGGACGGCAGGCGGAAAACGCTGACCGCCCGCATTGGCGAGCTGGACGAGTCGACCGACATGGCCTCGGCCGCGCAGCCGGGCGCGGGTTCGGAGGATCTGCTGGGCCTGAACCTCGCCCGGCTGGACGACGAGACCCGCGCCAGGTTGCGGATCGACGACGACCTGCGGGGCGTCGTCGTGGTGGGCGTGGACGCCGGGCCCGCCCAGGGGGTGTTGCGCAGCGGCGACGTGATCGTCGAGGTCGCGGGCCAGGCGGTCGAGAGCCCGCAGGACGTGGCGCGGGCGGTTTCCTCGGCCCGGGAGGCGGGACGCAAGGCGGTCCTGATGCTGATAAACCGGCAGGGCTTCCAGCAGTTCGTGACCGTCGACTTGCGTCCGGCGTGACCTGAGGCGCGACGAACGGCCGGTGCCGGGAGTCTTCCCCCGGCCGTTCCGCCTCGCCGATGGTTCGACTATCTTCCAGCCATGAAGCTTCTGGTCATCGAAGACGATCGCGAAGCCGCGGCATACATGGTCAAGGGCCTGAAGGAGAGCGGCCATGTGGTCGACCATGCCGCCGACGGCACGCAGGGGCTGTTCATGGCCGGCAGCGAGAACTACGACGTTCTGATCGTAGACCGCATGCTGCCGGGCCGTGACGGGCTGTCCCTGATCGAGGTGCTGCGCGCCACCGGCATCACGACGCCGATCCTGATCCTGTCCGCGCTGGGCAGCGTCGACGACCGGGTCCGCGGCCTGCGCTCGGGCGGAGACGACTATCTGACCAAGCCCTATGCCTTTTCCGAGCTGCTGGCCCGGGTCGAGGCGCTTGGCCGCAGAGCCGCGGCCAATGCCCCGGCGACCCGGCTGGAAGTCGGCGACCTGGTCATGGACCTCCTGACGCGCACCGTCCGGCGGGCCGGCAAGCCGATCGACCTGCTGCCCCGGGAATTCCAGCTGCTGGAATACCTGATGCGCCATGCCGGCAGCGTCGTCACCCGGACCATGCTGCTCGAAGGCGTGTGGGACTACCATTTCGATCCGCAGACGAACGTGATCGACGTGCATATCGCGCGGCTGCGCCAGAAGGTCGACCGCGACTTCGATCCGCCGATGATCCATACGATCCGCGGTGCGGGATACTGCCTGCGTGCCTAGACCGTCCTATGCCCGGCTGTTCCGGACCACGACCTTCCGCCTGACGCTGGTCTACCTGGCGCTGTTCCTGGCCTCGGTCCTGACGATCCTGGGCCTCATCTACTGGTTCACGGCCGGCTACGCGGCGCGGCAGACCAATGCCACGATCGCGGCCGAGATCGCGGGACTGCACGAACAGTATCAGCGGCGGGGACTGGTCGGGCTGGCCGACGTGGTCGCCGACCGGGCAAGGGAGCCGCGGACCGCCGGGATCTACCTGCTGGCAAGCCCGCGCTTCCAGCCCATCGCCGGCAACCTGCAGGAATGGCCCAAGGTCGAGCCCGATGCGAACGGCTGGATGAATTTCGGAATCAGCGGCACCCATGCCGAGGACGGCCAGGAACATCCGGCCCGGGCCATCGCCTTCACCCTGCCCGGCGGCTACCGGCTGCTGGTCGGCCGCGACATGCGCGAACACCAGATCTACCAGGAACGGGTCATCGCCTCGCTGGGATGGTCGCTGCTTCTGACGGTGGTCCTGGGCGTCCTGGGCGGCGTCCTCATCAGCCGGCACATGATGCACCGGCTGGAGGCCGTGAACGCCCTCACCAGAAAGATCATGAGCGGCGATCTGCACGAACGGGTCGGCATCCGGGGCGCCGGCGACGAGTTCGACGAGCTGGCGCGCAATCTCAACGCCATGCTGGACCAGATCGAACATCTGATGGCCAGCATGCGCCACGTCACCGAGAACGTCGCCCACGACTTGAGAACGCCGCTCACGCGGCTGCGGAGCCGGCTGGAGCTGGCCCTCCTGGACAGCGAGGCGGATGCCGACGACTACCGGACGGTTCTTCAGGCCACGATCGCCGAGGCCGACCGCCTCCTGACCGTGTTCGGCGCGCTCATGAGCATCGCCGAGACCGAGGCGGGAACCGTTCACGCCCCGTTCGCGCCCGTCCGGTTGGGAAGCCTGGCCCGCAGCATGGTGGAGCTCTACGAGGTCGTCGCCGAAGAAAAAGGCATGAGGCTGGAGACGGCGATCGACGGCGACCCGGCCGTGTCCGGCAACGACCAGCTCCTGTCTCAGGCTCTCGCGAATCTCCTGGACAATGCGATCAAATATGCCCCGGAAGGCAGCCGCATCACGGTCGCCGTCGCCCCTGCCGTCGGCGGCACCGGTCCGCGGCTGACCGTGACCGATGCCGGCCCGGGGATTCCGGAGGCCGACCGTGACCGCGTGCTGCAGCGCTTCGTACGCCTGGAAAGCAGCCGCAGTACGCCGGGCAACGGCCTGGGGCTCAGCCTGGTCGCCGCCGTCGCCCGGCTGCATCGGGCCCGTCTGACCCTCGAGGATGCGCGCCCCGGCCTCAAGGTCAGCCTGGTCTTTCCGGCGGAGACGGGCGGCAAGTCGGACCGCCGGGAAGCAGCCGGGATCTCGGTGCCGGCGTAGGCCGCCGGGCCCGCCCCTGCATCACCCATCCGGCACCGGCCGGGCATCGCCCGCGATGCGTTCCCACGCCTCACCGCCTGACCTGCACCTCTCGGGCGGGGACCATCCCGGTGCATATTGTTGCCGGAAGAACACATACTTGGTTTATTGTGCCTTTCTTGCAACTTTATTAGTTGCCGCAGGATCAAAGGTTTGGTTAATGTCCCGATCGTGTCCGGCGCCGGGGTAGTCCGTCGAGGACATTGCGCCGATGCATCCTCAAAACCGGCTAATGAGCCAGCACAGGAGGTTGAAGGCATGAAGAACTTACTCCTCGGGAGCACGGCGCTGGTCGGCGCCGGATTGCTGAGCGCCTCCGCCGCCGCTCAGGTGGAATTGACCATTTCGGGCCTCGCGCAGTTCGAAGCCGGCTGGGTCGACGAGGACGACGACGCCGACTCGGAGCGCGATTACGACTTCCGCCAGGACGGCTGGATCCAGTTCAACGCCCGTGGCGTGGCCGACAACGGCCTCGAGTACGGCGCCGAGATCGAGCTGGACGACATCGCGGCCGGTGAGATCGAGCAGGACGAGCAGTACGTCTACATTGCCGGCGACTTCGGTACGGTGCGCTTCGGCGACAAGGAGGGCCCGGCCAAGGAATTCGCCGTCACGGCCCCGATCGGCTTCGGTTCCGGCGGCTTCGACGGCAACTATACGCAATACACCCTCGGCCAGGCGGGCGCATATCTGCTCGACGTCGAAGAGGCGCTGGACTCCGACAACACCAAGATCACCTATCTGACGCCGGAGATCGGCGGCTTCCAGGGCGGTATCGGCTTCGCTCCGGCCGACGCTGCAGGCAAGCCCGGCACCCACCGGACCGCCGCGGACAGCGATCTCGAGAACATCCTGACGGCCGGCTTCAACTACAGCGCCGACTTCCAGGGCTTCGAGGTTCTTGCCGGCGTCGGCGGCATCTGGGGCGGAGGCGTCGATACCGACGACCTCACCGGCTTCAACATCGGCCTGAATGTCGGGTTCGGCGGCATCACGGTCGGCGGCGCCTATGTCCTGCTGACCGACGTTCCCGGAGATCTGGACGAACATTCGACTTGGCAGATCGGCGCTCAATACGAGTTCGGCCCGTGGACCGTGGGCGCCAACGCCGCGTTCGATACGAGGGAATTCGAAGTCGGCGGCGATTCTGACACCCAGATCTACTCGGCGGGCGCCACCTATGCCCTGGCCCCGGGGCTCGCGGTCTACGGCGACATCACTTTCGTCGACGCCGACGCGACCCCGACCGACCCGGAGAACGAAGCGACCGTCCTTCTGGTCGGCACATCCGTGGCGTTCTGACCACGGGGCCGACCTTCAGGAAGAAGTTCCTATGACCTGGGCAGAGGATGGTGCTTGCGCCATCCTCTTTTTTTTGGTTGATCGTAGGCCCATGCGTACGCCTCTCCTCATCGCCCTGTCCGCCGCGCTGCTCGTCACCGCCTGCGGATCCGTCACGCCCGGCGACCGGTCCCAGATTCCCCGGGGCGACCGCCGCGACCGGATGGTGCAGGCCATGCACAAGAACCAGAGCATCCTGGGGCCAGAGGGGTTGAGCCTGTTTGGCGGCGGCGGCAACGACCAGCAGGAAGAGGGGTCCGGCATCGGCGTGAACGGCTTCCTGTGGCGGGCGTCCCTGGACACCCTGTCCTTCCTGCCGGTCACCTCGGCCGATCCGTTCGGCGGCGTGATCCTGACCGACTGGTATACGGCGCCCGAAACGCCGAATGAGCGCTTCAAGCTCAATGTCTACATCCTCGGCCGGCAGCTCCGGGCCGACGGCGTGCGCGTGGCCGTCTTCCGGCAGGTCCTGAACGATTCGGCCGGATGGGTCGATGCTCCGGTCAGCCCGGAAACGGCGACCCAGCTCGAGAACACGATCCTGACCCGCGCGCGCGAACTCCGGGTCGCCTCGGCCAATTCCTGAGGCAGGCGGAGAGACTCATCCGCCTAGGGGATCGAGCAGGTCCCGCCGGATGAAGATCCCGTCCATGGACATGAGCCGGGCCGTTCGGCGATTGAAGTAGCCGGGGATGAACAGGACCGGCTCGAAGCCCAGCCCGGCCAGCTGGGCGATCATCGCCTGCCAGACGATCTCTCCCTCGTAGACGGGAACGAGCGCCAGCTCCATCTGCAGGCCGACCAGGCGGTCCAGCACAGCTTGCGCGCCGTCCAGGACCGCCGGCTCGAACCCCTGCGTGTCGATCTTCAGGAACGGCCGGTCCCCGTCCCGGACATGGGCCGGAAAGACCCCGTCCAAACGCCGAAGGGGCACGACCGCCGTCCCCCGGTAGCCTGCGCTGTCCAGAAGCTCCGCCATCTCCGGCCGGAATGGCAGGGCGGAACTCATGTCCGACTCGGCGGAGATGTTCAGCGTCAACTCGCCGTCGCGGTCGCCGAGGGCAAGCGGCGCCGGTACTTCCCAGGCAGGATCTCCCGCGGCCGCGGCCGTGAGCCCGGCATGCACCGCGGGCAGCGGCTCGAATGAGACGATGCGCCCCGACCAGCCGCCCTGGCGCAGGCGCCGGGCGTATTGCCCGACATTGGCCCCGACGTCGAGGACGACGGTGACCTCGTGACGATCCAGGACCCGGACCAGCGCCCGGGTATCCTTCGAGGGGGTGGGGGCGGGCTCGGTCATGGCGGAAAGCTTCCCGGAATGGTTGCGGTCTGGGACCCGAGGCGGCCGGCCAGCCGGTCCAGCCCCTGCTCGGCCGAGAAATGGCAGCGCACCCGGTCCCACCCCGCCCGGCCCAGGCGGGACCGGAGCTCCGGGTCCCTGGCCAGTTCTTCGAGGGCGGCGGCAAGCGCCGCCGGATCGTCCGGCGGGACGAGCACGCCCGTGCTGCCGTCGACGACCAGCTCCTCTATGCCGGGCAGACGCGTCGACACCACCGGCAGGCCGAGCGCCT
>JAJUFW010000096.1 GCA_029263555.1 Alphaproteobacteria bacterium | reverse complement strand
CGCTGCGCGCCCTTTATGCCGACCAGCCCATGGAAGCCTATACCCCGAAGACCAGCACCACATTGCCGGAGCTGGAAGAACAGCTGCGCATGGATCGCGCCCGGGGCATCGTCTGGAGCGTTGCGAATTTCGAACCCGGCATCGGCTCGGCCGCCGTCACGGTCTATGACCACCAGGCGCGACCGGTGGGGGCGATCAATGTCACGGGCCATGCGAGCCTGTTCGCCGAGGACAGCCCGCTCGTCCCGGATATCGAGCGCTGCCTCAAGAACGCGGCGCGCGGCATGTCCGAAGCGCTCGGCTATCGCGGCTGGCCGTCCGAGCAGATGTAGGCCCGGGGCCGCCGTCCGGAACGCGTCCACGGGGCAACCCCGAGCCTCGCGCCACCCTTCAAGCCCCCTGGACGGTCTCGGCCGCCCAGGGATGGGGCGCCCCCGAAAGATCGGTATAGAAGGATTTCTGCGCCATATAGGCGCGGATGCCCTCGCGCCCCTTCTCCCGTCCCAGGCCGCTCGCCTTCTCGCCGCCGAACGGGGTCGAGATCGAGAACTGCTTGTAGGTGTTGACCCAAACCGTGCCGGCGTTGATGGCCCTGCCGACCCGCCAGCTTTTGGGGAAATCCCGGGTCCAGATGCCGCAGGCGAGCCCGTAGTCATTATCGTTCGCCTGGGCGATCACATCAGCCTCGTCGTCGAAGGGAAGCACGACCAGCACCGGGCCGAACACCTCCTCGCGGCAGATCCGGGCGGCGTTGGAGACGCCGGCCAGAATGGTCGGCATGTAATAGGCCCCCTGCCGATACGCCTCGCCCTCCGGCTCGCATCCGCCGGCAAGGAGCTCGGCTCCGTCGTCGAGCGCCCGGCGGACATGCGCCGCAACACTGTCCCGATGGTCGAAGTGGATCAGTGGAGCGACCTGGGTCTCCGGCTCGAAGGGATGGCCTATGCGCAGCCGCCGGGTGGCCGCGACGAGACGATCGACGAACTTGTCGCAACTCGGACGCTCGACGAACAGGCGCGCGCCGGCGATGCAGCTCTGGCCGGTCGAGGAGAAGATGCCGAACAGAACGCCCGCCAGCGCCTGCTCGATATCGGCGTCGGCAAAGACGATGGTGGGCGACTTGCCGCCCAGCTCCAGCGAGACGGGCATCAGCTTCTGCGCGGCCTTCAAGGCCAGCGCCCGGCCCGTTTCCGTCCCGCCGGTGAAGCTGATCTTGGCGATCCTGGGATGTTCGACAAGCAGATTGCCGATCTCCCGCCCGGATCCCGGCAGGACCGAGAACAGTCCCTTGGGCAGTCCGGCGGCCTCGACGATCCGGGCCAGTTCCAGCGAGACGAGGGGCGACCAGGATGCGGGCTTCAGCAGAACGGCGTTGCCGGCAGCAAGGGCGGGCGCGACCTTCTGCGCATCCGAGGCAATCGGAGAGTTCCAGGGCGTGATCGCCCCGACAAGCCCCAGCGGCTCATGGACCGACATGGTCAACGCGTCGCCACGCTGCGCCGTCAGCGTTTCGTCCGTCGTTTCCAGAACGGCGCCGAAATAGCGGAACGTCCCGGCCGCCGAGGCCGCGAGCGCCGTGGTCTCGCGCAATGTCTTGCCGGTGTCGCGGGACTGGATATGGGCGATGCGCTCCGCATTCGCCTCGATGCCGTCGGCGATCCTGTAGAGGAAGCGCGCGCGCTCATGCGGCTTCAGGCGGCGCCACGCGGGATCGGACTGCGCCCTCACCGCCCGCTCGATCGCGCGCTCGCCGTCGGCGACAGAGGCGCCATGCAGGACACGATTGACGCTTCCGTCAGCAGGGAAGATCGAGACGATCTCGCTGCCGGTCCCCTGCTCCCACTCACCGCCGATGAAGAGCCTGTCGGGCGGCATCTCGATCATGCTGGGCTCCACTTCAGATTACGACAGGGCCGATCCGGTTGCGGATCTCGCGCAGGACGCTGAAGATCGTAGAGACGGAGGTCTTGGCGTTGCCGGCGGACGGCAGGTTCTCTATGCGGACGGAATAGTTCGCGACGGGCGAGACGACTTCATACTCATGCACGTTGCCGCGGGCCTCAGGATCTGCGATCAGCTCGACCCGGGTCGCCTCGAATCCCGCACCAGCCAGGGCCAGCGTGGCCGCTACATTCGCGTTCTTCGGAAACTGCCGGGCGGCTTCCCGGGCCGTTCCGGTGAAGAAGATCGCAGCCTTGTCGAGGGCCGCGAGGTCGAGCGCCTCTTCCGCGGGCGTTCCGGTCCACGCCCTGGGCGGCTTCGTCCCGCGGTAGCGCACTTCGAGCCCGCCCGCTGCACCGAGGGCGGCGAGCAGATCCACGCCGCCGACCGCACCCGCCGGCAGGACGAGGCGCGATCCGCCCGCTTCCGCGGCCGCGCGCAGCTTTCGCTCGACGGCGTCGTCCGCAAGGGCCCCGATGGAGACGACGACCACGTCGACGCCCCGCTGCAGGACCGGCACCGCATGCGCGACGACCGCACTATGCCCGGCGCATTCGACCACCAGGCCCGGCCGGTCAGCGATCAGACCTTCGGCATCCGTGACTACCGCGACCTCCCGGGCGACGCCCGGGAACTCGGCCTTGAGCCGGGCCGCGCAAGCCTCGGCCGCCGCCGGGCGGCACAGGACCGCCAGATGTTCGAGCGGACCGTCCGACCCCCGGGAGAGCTGATCGAGGAGGGCCGTCGCGATATTGCCGAATCCGATGATGCCGAGTCGCATCGCTCAATCTCCGTTTCCTGCCGCGCCGGCCGGCGGACCAGCGAAGGCTTCCCTGAAGGGCCCGATGGCGCACATGTCGACCTCGATCACGCAGGGTCCTGCGGCGGCAAGCGCCTCGTCCAGGGCCATCGGGAACTCGCCCATGTCGCGTACCAGGCGGTGAGGCATGGATATCGCGGCACAGAAGGCCGCGAAGTCCGGGGTGGCCAGCGCGGAATAGTGCCGCCGGCTGCCATACTGCGCGTCCTGGATGTTCCGGATCACGCCATAGGCCCGGTCATTCATCAGCACGTAGACCAGCGGCGCCTGCTCCTCTACGGCGGTGATCATCTCGGCAAGGCCGAGCATCGTGCCGCCGTCGCCCAGGAGCGCGACGGTCTTGGCCTCCGCGCCCGCGAGCGCCGCCCCTATGCCCATGGCGACCCCCTGGCCGATGCCGCCGCCAAGGGCATGGACGCCCAGGTTGGGCGCGGCGATCCGGACATAGCGATTGCCGAACGTGGAATTGGCGATCGTCACGTCCCGCACCCAGGGATGGCGCCCGGAAAAGACCCGCGCGGAGAGGGCGTCGGCCAGGACGCGGTAGGGGCCGAGCGCCTCCCGCATGCGGCACTCCGCCTGCTCGCGCGCCTGGGCGATGTCCGTGCGGAGACCTGGATCGACGTCGAGCCTCTCCGGCAGCCGCTCGAGGAGGCGGGCCAGGGTGTCGGTGGCGTCGCCATGGGCGAAGACGTCCACCGGATAGTTGCGCCCTCCCTGGGCCGCGTCGGCGTCGATCTGAATCAGCGGCCGGGGAAGCGGCATCCGGTTGTTCCGCGTCTCGTTCCCGCGCAGGCGCGATCCCACCACGATCATGAGATCGCAGCCGGCGTAGAGCGCGACGGCTTCCGGCGTCATGTTGAAGGCGCCGAGGCTCCCCGCATCGTCTTCCGCGACGACGGCGCGGCCATTGGTGGACGTCACGGCGCCGAAGCCGCGACGCACCAGCTCGGCGGCCTCGCGCCCCGCCCCGCGGGCACCTCCGCCGAGCCAGAGAAGCGGCCGCCTCGCCCGCTTCACGAGAGCCGCGATTTCGTCGATCACGGCGGCCGGCGCCTGCGGCACGACCGGCTGCGGCGGATGGATGCGCCCCGCGTAGCGCGCAGGCTGGCGCTGCACGTCCACCGGGATTTCGAGACTGACGGGGCCGGTCGGTGCCGACAGCGCCGCCGAGACCGCCGCCGTGAGGGCGCCGATGGCGCCGTTCGCATCCCACATGCGGAAGACGGTCTTCGAAACACCCCGAAGCATCTCCGGCTGGCGCGGCACGTCATGGATCGCGGCACGGTCGCGGTCGGCGAATTCGAGATCGACCTGCGTCGTGATGTGGAGGACCCTGGATCCCGCCGTCAGCGCCTCGGCCTGCGCGCCGGCGGCGTTGCCGGCCGCCGTCCCGGTCGACGTCAGGCATACGCCAAGGCAACCGGAAACACGCGCAAAGGCGTCGGCCATGTTCATCGCGCCCGCTTCGCCGCGTGCCGGCACGAAACGGACGCGGCCCTGCCGCGCGACGGCGTCGAGGATCGGCATGTTGTGGATGGAGATGACGCCGAAGATCGTGGTGACGCCGATCTCGGCCAGATACCGGGCAATGAAATCGCCGACCGTCTCCGAGGCGGCTGTCGCTTCGATTTTCATCCGTGATCCTTCAGATATGACGCGAGAGCCCGCCCGAGACCTCGAGCTGGGCGCCGGTGATGTAGCTGGCGGCGGGCGATCCCAGAAAGGCGATGGCCGCCGCGGCTTCGGCCGGCTCGCCGAGGCGGCCGAGCGGGATGCCCTTGCGGGCGGCGAGAGCGCGATACCAGTCGGCACGGCTCTGGCTCCGGTCCTCGCGATCGGCGAAACGGCGCGCCCACTGGCCGGAGTCGACCAGACCGACGAGGATCGCGTTCACCCGCACATCGGGCGCGAGTTCCACGCTCAAGGACTTCAGCAGATTCTGCACGCCGGCACGGGCGGACGAGGTGCAGACCATGTGCGGCTCGGGCTGGTAGGCGAGCAGGGAATTGACCGCGACGATCGCCCCCTTCGCCTCGCGCAGCATCGGCAGGAAGGCGCGCGTCGGATAGATCTGGCTGAAGAGTTTCAGCTCGTATTCCGCGCGCCAGTCGTCGTCGCTCGTCTCGGCGAAGGTGGAGACGCGCCCCTGCCCGGCATTGTTGACGAGCAGGTCGCAACGCCCGAACCGGTCCCTCACCTCTCCGGCAAAGCGGCCGACCGCCTCTGCATCCAGGACCGACAGCGCGCGCGCTAGTACACGATCTTCGCCATGGACGCGGGCGAGCCGCGATGCGGCATCGTTCAGCCGGTCCGGATTGCGGGCGCAAAGGGCGACCTTCGCACCGGACCGCAGAAGCGTTTCGGCCGTCGCCAGCCCGATGCCGGACGAACCGCCGGTGATGACGGCAACCCTGCCTTCATAGCCGTAATGCATCGGACTTGCCTTTCCTGAGCAGCCCCCGGCGATGGCGGATCGCCCGTCAGGCGACGCCCTCTGCCATCGCGGCGAGCGCGTCGGCGAATGCGGCCGGCGCCTGCTGATAGATCGCGTGCCCGGCGCTCGGCACCGCCGCGAAGGCGCCCTGCCATGGCTTGCGCAGGGCTGAGTGCGCGCGAAGCGCGGCATCGGGCGGCGTTACGACGTCCTCCGCGCCGACGATCACGTCCGTCGGCACCTGGAGGCGTTCGAGGTCGTCGAGCAGCCGGCCGGAGGCGAGCATGCGCGCAGCCTGCGCATAGCCCGGCAGACTGACCTTCGACATCGCCTCCCTAACGCGCGACACGACCTCAGGATTCGCTTCCGGATCATGGACCAGCTTCGGCGCGCGCTGAGCGGCGAAAGCGGCAGCCCCGAGCTTCTGCAGATCGTCGATGCGGGCCTGGGCCGCCGCGCTCAACTGGCCGCCGCGCAGCATGCCGTGCCCCAGCGCAGGCGAACTCAGGAGCAGGCGCGCGACACGCTCGCGATGGCTGGCGGCGAAGGATGCCGCCATGAGGCAGCCGAGCGAATGGCCCGCGAGAAGCACGCGTTCGAGCCCCAGCCTGTCGACGAAGCCGGCCAGCGCACCCGCATAATCGGCAGCGAGCGGCCACTCGACATCGAGGGGGGCGGAGGCGCCGTAGCCTGGAGCGTTCCAGGCGATCACCCGCCAGCTTCCGGGCAGATGGGCGAGCAGCGGTGTGAAGGAATGAGCATTCGAGCCGATCCCGTGGAGTATCACGAGCGCAGGACCGTCACTGCCGGGACGTTCGAGATAGTCGATGGTTCCGGAACGGCTCTGCAGGAACGTCATGTTCTCACGCGAAACTTCACTCACCAGGATTTTTTGTTCATATTTGAACATAATGTTCAAATGAGGCTGCCCTATCGCGGCATCGGTGTCAACGCCCCCGTTGCGCCGGCCGCAATGGACGGGAGCGGGAACGATCAGCCGGTGTAAGGCCCAGCAACCGCCCGACATCGCCGGAAGGGACGGGCACCGCCTTGGGTCAAAGAAAAAGCTCCGGCCACCGCCCGAAGCGATGGCCGGAGCCGAACCAGGACTACCGTGAGAGGCGGCCGGTCAGGCGGCTTCGTAGACGACGCCGTCCGGCTTGGCAGAACCGATCACCGTCCAGACCGTAGCCGCGCCTGCGGAATTGTTGCGGAACCAGTGCTTCCGGCCCGCCGGCGTCTTCACCAGGTCGAGCGGACCGAGTTCGACCTCGACCGTCTCGCCATTCTCTTCCCAACCCACCGTGAGCGAACCCTCGAGAACCAGATAGGCGTCTTCGACATCGCGGGAGAAGGGCTTCACGCCGACGCCGGAGGGTATGCCCAGCATTTCCTTGCGGCAGGTGTCGTGCTCCAGACCGCCCGGGCCGACATAGACCTTCCGCGTAAAGCCGGCCTTTTCCCAGATCGTCGGCAGCTCGCTATGGCGCACGACGTATCTGGCCATGAGTTGCTGCAGCGGGTGGGCGCCGTTGCGGTCGAAGGGAAGCGTCTTGCCGGGCGCCGCGCCGAATCTGCGGGCAAGCTCCGACGGATGCTCCTTCGGGTGGTAGTGATAGACCGGCGGAAGGGGCTTGCCGACATCGACGGAGATCGACATCAGGACCGGGGTCACGCCGTCGTTGCGGAAGCCGTGACCGATTTCGCGTGCGTTCAGGACCATGTCCTTCGGGCCGAGCTTGACCTCGACCACTTCGCCGTCCTTCTCCCAGCCGACGGTCAGCACCCCGTCGATGATGAGGAAGCTCTCCTCGATCTCGTGGCTGTGGCAGGCGGCATACTTGCCCGGCTCCTTGTAGATCAGGCTGAGCGTGAAGTTGTCCGGCTTGAGGGTGGAGGTGTCGCCCACCTTCGGCGAGCCGCCCGCACCGATATAGCGCATTTGGGCGCGCGCCAGCTCATCGAAACCGGCGTTGGACGGGAAGGCATTCCAGTCGAACGACTTGTCGGTGAACCGGCCCGTATGGGCGATCAGCTCCTTCGCCAGGGCAGAGGTGGCAGTGGCAGTTTCCGTCATGGCGCATCCTTTCTCCTTGCTGGGGAAACGCTAGACGGGCGACGTTTTGCCTGCTAGACACCGTTTTATGCATGAAACACACCTTTCCCAATCCTTACGGCCGACCGGCGAAGACAAGTACCTCGTGCCCGGTCTGATCCGGGGGCTGCAGGTGCTGCAGGCGTTCACGCCGGAAAGCCGCGAGATGTCGCTCTCGGAAATCGCCCGCCGCGTCGGTACGACGCGCTCCGCCGCGTTCCGGACCGTCTACACCCTCGCGCATCAGGGCTATCTGCTCCACAACCCGGAGAGCGGCCGCTACACGCTGGGACCCGCCGTGCTGCGTCTCGGATACGGGTATCTTGCGACGCGGGAGCTGCTGGAAATCGCACTTCCGGAGCTCGAGCGGCTCCGCGACGCGACGGACTGGTCGACACATCTCGGCGTGCGGGACGGCCGCTTCGTCCTCTACATGCTCCGGGTGCCGAGCCGCATGGGCCTTGCCAGCATCGTTCACGTCGGCAGCCGCTTGCCGGCTGCGGGCACGACGATGGGCAGGGTCCTGCTCGCCGGCCTCAGCGAGCAGGATCTCGTCCGCCTCTACCGCGACGAGACCTATCACAACGCTCCCGGACAGACCCCGCGCAGCCTTGCGGAACTGGTCGACCAGTGGCGCCGCGACCGCGGAGCGGAAGCCATCACCCAGATCGGCAGCTTCGAATCCGGAATCGTGAGCATCGCGGCGCCGGTGCGCGACATTGAAGGCAATGTGGTGGCGGCCATCAACGCCACCCAGGCGGCTTCCTCCGGCAATATCGAGAGCATTGACGGGCCCGTCAGGGAGGAGGTGCTCCGCTGCGCCGCAGCGATCACGCGCATGCTCGGCGGCAGGCCGGAAGGGGCTCCGGGGCGCTGAGCCGCATCCGCCGGAACCGGGACAGACCGCCCCCCTGGAAGCACTGTCGAGTCGTCCGTGCGGCCGGGCTTGCCTCCGAAAAAAATTTCGGCCTAGTATACGTGGAACACGCCGTTCAATATTGAACAGGGAGCAGGGCCATGATCAGCAGACGCAACCTGATGCTCGGAACGATGGGCGGTGCAGCCCTTCTTTCCCTCCCCAGGACGGGACGGGCGCAAACCGAATTCAAGTTCATCACGCCCTTCTCCTTCTCCCTGGCCTTCGCCCCGGTGCTTTATGCCGACGCCGCGGGCTACTACAGGGATGAAGGGCTGGAAATGCATCTCGAAGGCG
>JAJUFW010000378.1 GCA_029263555.1 Alphaproteobacteria bacterium | reverse complement strand
CTCCAGCAGGCCCTTGTCCGGATTGGAACGGCGCTCCGGTCCTTCGAGCGCGCGCAGGCGCCTGATGCACCGGCGCCCAGCGGGCCGACACCCCAGCCGCCGCAACCGCCCAGACCACCCCAGCCGGGCGATGAAGAGGACGGGTTCCGCTTCCGGGGCGGTGATCCCGGCGACCCGAACAACTGGGAGCGCGTGCAGTAATGGCCGGCCCTTGGGAGAAGTACCAGCAAGCCGCCCCGGAAACCCCGGCAGCGGGGCCGTGGGCGCGCTATCAGGCACAGCCCGAACAGGCGCCCGCGCCGACACCCGCGCCGGCGGCCGAAGAGCGCCCCGGTATGCTGGGCTTTCTGAACCAGGGCGTCGCAGCGGGCTTGGGCGCCCCGGTCGATCTGGTCGCGTCCATCATGGGCATAGACGAACCCTTCGGCGGGTCGGCCAGCATCGGCCGCGGCCTGTCAGCCCTGGGCGTCGACGTGGCGCCCGCCGACGTGCGTCCGGAGAGTGTCGGGGAAAACATCGTGGCGGGTGTCGGAGGTGCCGCCGGGTCCCTGTTACCGGTAGGCGGGCTGGCCCAGGCCGCATCCCGTTCGGCGGGCCTTGCCGGGCAGGTGGGGTCGCGCTTGATGGACGCCTTCACCAGCGCGCCTCTCACCGGCGTTGCGTCGGAACTGGCCGCGGGCGGCGCGGCGGGCGCTGGCGCCGAGATCGCAACCCGAATGGCTCCGGATAGCGAAATTTCTCCGCTCGTCGGCGCGATCGTGGGCGGCCTCGCCGGTGGCGTCGGACCCTACGCCATGCGGCAGGTTTCCCCGGTCGGGTGGGGCGTGCGCGCCCTGCAACACCAGTTCGCGCCCTTCACCAAGGCCGGGGCTACCTCTCGCGCGAGTGAGCGGGTGCAGTCGCTCGTGCCCGATGCGGAGCAGGCGGCCGAGGCCGTCGTGCAGGACTCCATCGGCGGGCTTTCGCCGGCGACGAGAACCGGCGATCCGCGCCTGATGGCGCTCGAGAGGGAGATCCGAGACACAGACCCGCTCGCGGATCGCAGCATGAGCGCCGCCGAAGAGGAAAGCGGGCGCCGGTTGCGTGACGCCATCATGGGCATTGCGGAGGGCGGCGACCCGACCGACGCGCGCAGCTTCGCGGAACAGATCGTGCGTCGCGAGGTGAACAACCTGCAGCCCTACCTGGATCAGAACCTGGGGCGTCCGGCAGGCGTCGCGCGAACTGGTCGGGCGATCCGCGAGACCAGTCAGCCGGCGCGCTCGGCCGCCTACGAACAGGCCTATGGCACGCCGATCGACTATGCGAGCGAGCCGGGGATGCAATTGGAAACGCTGCTGGGTCGTGTCGAGCGGGCCGCGCCGGGCGCCATCGCCTATGCGAACCGGCTGATGGCCGCAGAAGGCGTGGAGTCCAAGCAGATTCTCGCGCGCATCGCCGAGGACGGCCGCGTGACCTACGAGCGGTTGCCGGACACAGAGCAGGTCGACTACATCACGCGCGCCCTGAACAGCATGGCTTCGGGCAGCGAGGGGCAAGGCGCCATGGGCGGCATGACCGATATGGGAAGGGCCATGGGTGGGCTCTCCCGGCAGATCCGCGACGCACTGCGCGAGGCCAACCCCAACTATGGGCAGGCCCTCGAGACGGGCGCTACCGTCATCGGTCAGCGTCAGGCGGTGGAATTGGGGTCCAAGCTGCTGTCATCCTCGACGCCGCGCGACGTGGCGGCGATGGAGCTTCAGAACATGACCCCCGGCGAGATCCAGTTCGTTCGCCAGGGCGTGCGTTCCCAGATCGACGAGACGTTGGCGAATGTCCGCACCTCGCTCTCAAACCCGGACGCAGGGCTGGCGCAGGCGCAACGGGCGCTGCGCGACTTGTCAGCGCCGGCGGTTCGGGAGAAGATCGGAATGATTCTGCCGGAAGAAGAGGCCAACGCCTTCTTCCAGCGGATCGACGAGACGGCCGGGCTTCTGGATCCCAGGCGCTCGGGCCCGGCCGTCATCGCCGGGGCGAAACCAAATGAAGAAGTCCGCGCGTTGCTCAATTCCCAGGACCCGGGCGCGGCGACCCGTCAGTTCCTCGAGCAAGCGGGCGTCCCGGCGCTCCCGAGCCCGGCGACTGTGGGACAGGCGGGCCCAGTCGCGCCTCACCCGGCTGTTAAAGGTCTGCGGGCTGCTTTCCTTGACGAGCTTCTGAACCGGGCGCGCACAGGCCAGTTCTTTGAGGAAGGTACGCCGATCCTCTCGGGCCGGGCCCTGCGTAACGCCCTGACGCAAGACCCGAAAGTTCAGGCGGTCGCGAAGGAACTCTTGACCGACGACCAGCAGAAGTTGGTGGGCGAGGCCGTCGACGAGCTTGCGAAACTTGAAATGATGCGCTCGGGTCGTCTGCCGGACGTGGGCGATGTCATGGAAGGTCAGCCCAGCACGCTGCTCGAATACGGCATCGGCGTTCTAGCGGCCCGTACCGGTGCGCGGGCTGGTCAGGGAACAAGCGGCGCTTCGCTGAAGACCTCCAGTCTCGCAGTGGAGAAGGCGAACAAGGCCGTCCGCAGTCTGACGCTCGATCGGGCCGAGGAAATGATCCGGGAGGCCTTCGTCGAGAACCCCCAACTCGCACGGGATCTCCTGACGCCACCCCCAGAGATCACCGATAAACAGGTCCGGCGCATGCAGCAGACGATCAGCCGTCTCGGGGCGGCCGCCGGCCGGGCAGCCGTGGGCACGGCTGGCGGGGCCGCAGCGACAGTGGGCAGCGACGAGCCGGTTCAGCTACCGCCGATCACCGTCACGCCGGACGACGACCTTACCGACACGATCATGCGCTAGCAGGCGCCGCGGAACCTCATCGAATCAATCCGCCAGCTACTCGGCGCGCGCTCTTCCCGGATCCGCGAGGCGGTGACGACCGCCGTGCAGACCAGGACATTCGTGCGTGACACCGCCGGGGCCGCGAAGGTCGATGCCAGGTTCGCGGCGGCCGCCCCCATGGCCGGGTTGTTGTAGTGCATCCCGCCGCTGGGCTGCCAGGCTGGGACGTGGGTGGTGACGTATTCAGGCGGCGTCTCGTAGGTGTAAACCCGCTGGCTGCCGGCGTCGTAGAAGTCCACCGCCCGGAAGTCCGGGTTGAAGCTCAGGAAGTCGTGGATGGTCTGGCCCTGCCAGTGGCGGGCGGCCTCTTGAAGATATGCCTGCTGCCGGGCCTGTTGCTGGGCGTGGCGTTCGGCCGTGGACGTGCAGCCGGCCAAGGCCAGAACGGCGGCACCGGCGATCAACAGAGTACGCATCGGTCCTCTCCTTCCAGATTGATAGAAATACGACATTCTACCCAAGCGCGACCCGCACGCGCCAGTAGCACTACACGCAACATACATAGCCGGACAAACCCAACACCGGCCGACAAAATCACGCATAACGGGATCTCGCGCCGGGCTCTTTCTCCGCAGACGGGGCGTTGCGCGCCAAGAGTGCGCAAAATAGTGCGCAAATCGCTGTTTGTCGGATAGTTGGTCCGACGTCTGGCGTTCCGATTTTCTGTTGTGTATGAAGGTTTTAGGGTGGTGGGCGCGGCTGGGATTGAACCAGCGACCCCTGCCGTGTGAATACGAGTGTCGGCCATTTGTATGTCGTTGTCGGATAAGGAAAATCGCGGAAACCTGCGGCTGACAGAAGGCCGGTGTAGGTCGTGTCGGATGTTTGTAGGCCGCATCCGACACGCAATTTGCGCACTTGCGCCCAAGAAAGTGCGCATCATTCGGCGGCTTCCAGGAGCCCGG
>JAJUFW010000607.1 GCA_029263555.1 Alphaproteobacteria bacterium | reverse complement strand
GGGCGAGGTCTGGCTGGAGGGCGTCCGGATCGATCAGCTGAGGCCGCACCAGGTCACCCATCTCGGGCTCAGCCGGACATTCCAGATCACCCGCAATCTTGAGGATCTGACGGTCCTGGAGAACCTCATCGTCCAGTCGAAGATCACGGGCTGGCGCTCCCTCTTCAAGCCCGCCATCGCCCCGGAGGAGATCGACAGGGCGATGGAGATCCTGGACTTCCTCGGCATCACCCGCCTCGCCTACGAGGAGACGCGGAACCTGTCCTACGGGCAGAAGAAGCTGATGGATTTCGCGGCGGTGCTGATGTCGGACCCGAAGATCGTCCTCTTGGACGAGCCCGCGGGCGGCGTCAATCCGAGCCTGCTGGCCGAGATCGTGGACCACATCCGTAAGCTGAACGAGCGCGGGCTGACGGTGCTCATCGTGGAGCACAACATGGAGCTGGTCATGAGCCTGTCCCACAAGGTCGTCGTGATGGCAGCGGGCCGGGTCATCGCCGAAGGCCCACCGGAAGAGGTCCAGGCCGACCCCATGGTGCTGAACGCCTATCTGGGCGCCGTGCCGTCGAAGACGGAGGCCGCCCATGCCTGAATTCCTGACCGTGACGAACGCGGTCGCGGGATATGGGCGCGGCCCCGCCATCCTGACCGGCACCAGCATCGAGGTCGCGCCGGGCCAGATCCAGTGCATCATCGGCCCGAACGGGGCCGGAAAATCGACGCTGATGAAGGCGATCGCCGGACTCCTGCCCCTGCGGGAGGGCGAGATCCGCTTCGAAGGGGAGCGCATCGACGGGCTCAGGCCCGACCAGATCCTGCGCAAGGGCATCTGCTTCGTGCCGCAGGAGCGTGCGCTCTTTCCCAAGATGACCGTGCGCGAGAACCTGCGCATGGGCGGCTATGTGCTAAACGACAAGAAGCTGATCGAGCAGCGCATCGACGAAGTGCTCGACCGCTTTCCGATCCTGCGCGAACGGGCCTCCCAATATGCCGGCACCATGTCCGGCGGCCAGCAGCAGATGCTGGCGATGGCCCGGACGCTGATCGTCCGGCCGAAGGTCGTCATGCTGGACGAACCCTCCCTCGGGCTTGCGCCGCAGATCGTCCAGCAGATGTTCGAGATCATGCACACGCTGCGCGACAGCGGCATGACGGTCCTGCTGGTCGAACAGAACGCCGTCATGGGCCTGCGCAACGCCGACTGGGGCACCGTCCTCGATCTCGGCAAACGGCTCTTTCACGGCCCCGCCGCCGATGTGCTCGCCGATCCGCGGATCCGCGAACTCTATCTCGGCAAGGCAAGCGCGGCGGCGTGACGAAAGGATTCCCATGATCGACGCCCTGCAAGTCCTCATCCTCGGCCTGGCCCTCGGCGGCGTGTTCGCGCTGATGGCCTCGGGCCTGACGCTCATCTTCGGCGTGATGCGGATCGTCAATCTCGCCCACCCGATCATGATCATCGTCGGCGCCTTCATCGCCTACTGGCTGTTCCGGTCCTACGGCGTCGATCCGATCCTCGCGACCCCGATCGCCGCGGCCGCGCTCTTCGTCATCGGGATCGGCCTCTACAAGACGGTTTTCGAGAAGGAAGCCGCGAACGCCAAGTATTCAGAAATGACGGTGCTCCTTACCTTCGCTGTCGCGCTCTGCTTCGACGGGCTTCTGGGGTCGCTTTTCTCCAATACCCAGAGGGTGACGACCCCCGCCTATGCGACCGACGCCTTCTTCCTCGGCGACATCTTCATCCCCAAGGGGCAGGCCTATGCCGGCATCGTCAGCCTGGTCATCATCGCCGGCCTGCTCGTCTTCCTGAAATTCACCCGCTTCGGCACCGCGATCCGCGCCACCACCCAGAACCGCGCCGCCGCGCAGCTCATGGGCGTCAACGTGCAACGGGTCTCGATGCTGACCTTCGGCATCGGCCTCGGCCTCGCCGGCGCCGCGGGCGCGCTCGTCAGCTTCATCTTCTCGTTCTTTCCGGCCAAGCACTGGGAATGGATCGCCATTCTCATGTCGCTGGTCGTGCTGGGCGGAATGGGCAAGATCATGGGCGCGGTGACCGGGGCGCTGCTGCTGTCGGTCATCGCCGCCTTCGTCGGCACCTATGCCGGCGCCACCTGGTCGACCATGACCTTCTTCATCGCATTGTTCGTGATCCTGCTCGTGCGCCCGCAGGGCCTGCTGGGCGACAAGGTCGAGGAGGCCTGAGATGACGGTACCCTACGACGTCGGCGACGTCATTGCGGCTC
>JAJUFW010000492.1 GCA_029263555.1 Alphaproteobacteria bacterium | reverse complement strand
TCGTCTTCGGCGCCGACCTGATCGCCGGCTTCCCGACGGAGACCGAGGTCATGTTCCGGAACACCCTGGCGCTCGTCGAGGAATGCGGCCTCACCTATCTTCACGTCTTTCCCTATTCGGAAAGGCCCGGCACGCCGGCGGCGCGCATGCCGGCCGTGCCGGTCCCCGTGCGCCGGGAGCGGGCCGCGCGGCTGCGGACCCTGGGCACGGCGCGGCTTCAGGCCTATCTGGAAGGCCAGGTGGGCCGCACGGTCGAGGTGCTGACCGAACGGGGCGGCCTGGCGCGGACGCCCCAGTTCGCCCCGGTCTGGGTCGAGACGCGGGACGGTTTCCCGGTGCCGCACGGACGGCTGATCGAGGTCGTCCTTTCCGGAGTGGTCGACGGCAGGTTGGTCGGCCGCCCGACGGATTTCGCAAGGCCACGACGCGAAGCGGACTTCCGGCCCGGCGCAAACGTGTATAGGAACGGTGCATGACCGAGCGAGACATCGAGAACCAGGCCACGCCCGCGAGAAAGGGCTGGTTCGCGCGCCTGAAGGAAGGCCTCTCCCGCTCCTCCGCCAAGCTGACCGACGGCATCACCGGCATCTTCGCCAAGCGCAAGCTGGACGAGGAGACGCTGGAGGAGCTGGAGGAGCTGCTGATCGCGTCGGACCTGGGTCCGGCCACCGCCGCGAAGCTGACGGCGGAGCTGGCCCGCACCCGCTTCGGCAAGGACGTGACGCCCGAAGAGGTCAGGACCGCCCTTGCCGAGCATGCCGCCCGCATCCTGGAACCCGTGGCGGTACCGCTGGTCCCGGAGGGGACGGGCCGGCCCTTCACCATCCTGATGGTCGGCGTCAACGGCACCGGCAAGACGACCACGATCGGCAAGCTGGCGAAGCAATGGACCGAGGAGGGGCGCAAGGTCGTCCTGGCCGCAGGCGACACCTTCCGCGCCGCGGCGATCGGCCAGCTGCAGGTCTGGGGCGAACGGGCCCGCGTGCCCGTGATCGCGCGGGAGCCCGGCGCCGATGCCGCGGGCCTTGCCTATGACGCCTTCGCCCGGGCCCGCGCCGACGGCGCCGACATCCTGCTGATCGACACGGCCGGCCGGCTGCAGAACCGGGCCGACCTGATGGCGGAGCTGAGCAAGATCGTCCGCGTCCTGAAGAAGCAGGACGAGACCGCCCCCCATGCGGTGGTGCTGGTCCTGGACGCGACCACGGGGCAGAACGCCCACGCGCAGGTCGAAACCTTCCGGGACCTGGTCAATGTCACCGGGCTGATCGTCACGAAGCTGGACGGCTCGGCCCGGGGCGGCGTCCTGGTGGCGCTGGCGGAACGGTTCGGACTGCCGGTGCATGCGATCGGCGTCGGGGAGGGCATCGACGACCTCAGGCCCTTCGACCCGAAGCAGTTCGGCCGCTCCCTTATGGGCCTGCCGGAGTAGCCGCCCATGGGCAGCATCGTCATTGCGGGCAGGTCGGAGATCGAGGTCGGCGGCTACCGGGGCGAGCCGGAGCGGTTCGACGACGCCGCGGCGGCGGTGGCCCGGCTGCGGGAGATCTACGAGGCGAACACGGCCTTCCTGCGGGAAAGGTTCCGGGCCTTCGCCGCGGGCGAGACCCTGTCCCGCCGGGTTCGCGCCTGCTATCCCTACGTCGCCATCCGGACCGACAGCTATACCCGCGTCGATACCCGGCTCAGCTACGGCTTCGTCGACGGCCCGGGCGATCATGCGACCACCGTCACCCGGCCCGACCTGTTCGCGGCATATCTCACCGAACAGTTGAGCCAGCTGATCCGCAACCACCGGGTTCCGGTTGAAGTCGGCGTCAGCGACCAGCCGATCCCGATCCATTTCGCCTTCATCGAGGGGATGCATGTCGAGGGCGAGCTGACGCCCGACCGGATGAAGCTGATCCGGGAGGTGTTCGACGTGCCCGACCTTGCCGTCATGGACGATTCGATCGTCAACGGAACCCATCAAGCGGCCGACGGCCAGCCGCGGCCGCTTGCCCTCTTCACCGCCGCGCGGACCGACTACAGCCTGCACCGGCTGAAGCACTACACCGCGACCAGCTGCGAGCACTTCCAGAAATTCGTCCTCTTCACGAACTACCAGTTCTACGTGGACGAGTTCGTGCGTCACGCCTACCGCCTGATGACCCATGGCAACGGCGACTACGAATCCTTCGTCGAGCCGGGCAACGCCATCATGTACCGCGGCGGGCGCTCGATCGGCCGGCCGGCGACGCGCCTGCCGCAGATGCCGGCCTATCACCTGACCCGGGCGGACGGCCGCGGCATCACCATGGTCAATATCGGCGTCGGCCCCTCCAACGCCAAGACGATCACCGACCACATCGCCGTGCTGCGGCCCTATGCCTGGCTGATGCTGGGGCATTGCGCCGGGCTCAGAAACACGCAGAAGCTGGGCGATTACGTGCTGGCCCACGGCTATGTGCGCGAGGACCACGTCCTGGACGCCGATCTGCCGACCTGGATCCCGATCCCGGCCCTGGCGGAGATCCAGCAGGCGCTGGAGAAGTCGGTCGGGGAGGTCACGGGCCTGGAAGGCTATGCGCTGAAGAGCATCATGCGCACGGGCACGGTCGCGACCATCGACAACCGCAACTGGGAGCTGCGCGACCAGCACGAGCCGGTCCAGCGCTTCTCCCAGAGCCGGGCGATCGCGCTGGACATGGAAAGCGCGACCATCGCCGCCAACGGCTTCCGTTTCCGGGTGCCCTACGGCACGCTGCTCTGCGTCTCCGACAAGCCCCTGCACGGGGAGCTGAAGCTGGCCGGCATGGCGGACGCCTTCTACAAGCAGCAGGTCGGCCAGCATCTGCAGATCGGCCTCAGGGCGCTCGAGCTGCTGCGGGACCTGGGCCTGGAGCGCCT
>JAJUFW010000500.1 GCA_029263555.1 Alphaproteobacteria bacterium | reverse complement strand
GAGATTGCCGGTGGCCCGCCCGACAAGCCCAATCCCGAATTCGCGCGGCTGGAGCTGGAGCCGGGCGGGCGGGCGCGGCTGTCGATCGGGTCGTCCGATACCGGGCAGGGGCACGGCACCGCCTATCGGCAGATCCTGGCGGACCGTCTGGGCATCGACCCGGCCGAGCTGGAGATCGTCACCGGCGACACCGGGCTGGTGCAGAAGGGAACGGGCAGCTTCGGATCGCGGACACTGGGCGCGGCCGGCACCGCGCTGTGGAAGTCGATGGACCGGATCGTCGACGAGCTTCGGGACCAGGCCGCCGACATGCTGGAAGCGGCTCCGGCGGACCTGGTGTTCGAGAACGGCCGGTACCGGATCGTGGGCACCGACCGCACCATCCCGTTCCGGGAGGTCCTGGCCTCCCGGACGCAGCCGGTGGAGGCGGAGGCCTTCGTCGGCGCCGACGGCGCCACCTTCCCGAACGGATGCCATGTCTGCGAGGCCGAGATCGACCCGGAGACCGGCAATGTCGAGATCCAGAGCTACCTCGTGGTCGACGATGTCGGCACGGTGATCAATCCCCTTCTGGTGAAGGGGCAGATCGTCGGCGGCGTGGCGCAGGGGCTGGGGCAGGCGCTGATGGAGAATGCGGCCTACGACCCGGAAACGGGCCAGCTTCTGTCGGCCACGTTCATGGACTATGCCATGCCGCGCGCGGCCGACCTGCCGGCGGTCGGGGTCGAGAGCTTCCCGGTACCGACGACAAAGAATCCGTTGGGCGCCAAGGGCGCGGGCGAAGCCGGCACGGTGGGCGCCCTGGCGGCGGTCATGAGCGCGGTCTGCGATGCGCTTGCGCCCGCGGGCGTCCGGCACCTGGACATGCCGGCGACGCCCGAGCGGGTGTGGCGCAGCCTCCGATCGGCAGAGTAGGCGTGCCCGCCCCGGGGCTGCGCCTTGCCGCAACCGCCGGAGTCCGTCGCCGATCTGCCGCTGATCTTGTCTTACCGTGAGAGTTGGATCAGCTTGGTGCGGGCTCCGAGCAGCCCGGGACATTTACGAGGAGAGGTATGAACAGTCCGGAGAAGGGGCCCTTCGGTCCGTTGAAGCACGAATCCGCACCGTTGCGGAACATGATCATGAAATCGCTTCGGCGGGCGATCGAGACAGGGGCGCTCGAGCCGGGTACGCGGCTGGTCGAAAAGGATCTGTGCCAGCAGCTTAACGTCAGCCGGACCTCGTTGCGGGAAGCGCTGCGCCAGTTGCAGGCGGAAGGCATCCTGACCGACATCAACAATCGCGGTCTGGCCGTCGTCGACGTGAGCCGCGCGGATGCGGAGAACATCTACCGGATCCGCGGCGTCCTCGAGGCGCTGATCGTGGAACAGTTCATCGAGAATGCACCCGACTCGGAGGTCGAGGCGCTCAAGGCCCACAGCGAGCGTCTGAAGGCCGCCTATATGCGGGGCGACGCCGAAGAGATCGTGTCGGCGAAGCGGGAATTCTACGACCTGATCTGCTCCGGCGCCGGAAACCCGATCGCGTTCGACCTGCTCAACAAGCTGACCTTGCTGACGTCGCCGCTGAGGCGGCGGTCGGTCCAGCGCAAGGAGCGGCAGGCCGAGAGCGTTGTCGAGATCGACGCGATCGTCGAGGCCATCGCCCGCCGGGATATCGCGAGCGCGCGGGAAGCCGCCAAGCGCCATGTCGAGAATTCGGCGCGATCCGCGCTGCGGACCGACGGCTAGGGCCGGTCGTCCATGATCCGGCGGGGGGCGTTTCACCGCCCTCGCAAGGCCGCCCGGGGCTGATACCCGGGGTCGGGCCGCTTTCGACGTCGGCCGCGCCGCGCGGCCCGGGCGCGGCCCCTTGCGTGCCCGGGGCCGTATCCACTTCACACATACTCTAATGCTCTCCGCCCGGGACTCCCGCGCGCCTGCAAGGTTGCGAAAACAAGATCTTTGTCATACCGTACGATCATAATAGGATCGTACCATAAGCCGTCGCGGCTTGGGCCAAACGGCAACTCATCGCCTTGGGAGGATAAGCTATGAGTTTTCAAAAGACAGGATGGGGGCGGGTCGTTGCCACGGCCGTCATTGCCCTGGGAATTGCGGGGGCCACGGCTGAGGTTCGCGCCGACGAGGTCGAGGACTTCTATTCCGGGAACCTGCTCACGATTCTGATCGGGCATCCGCCCGGCGGATCCTTCGACCTTTACGCCCAGCTTGCCGCCCGGCACCTCGGCAAGCACATCCCGGGTCACCCGGACGTGGTCGTGCAGGGCATGCCCGGGGGCGGCGGCTCCATCGCCGCGGCTCACTTCGCCAACAAGTCGCCCCGCGACGGCAGCGTGATCGCGCTGATCCCGGAATCGCTTGCCCACACGCAGCTCCTCGAGCCCGAGAAGAGCCGCTGGGACGTCTCCGAGATGCGGTATATCGGGCGCATCGCCGACGTCACCTCGGTCATGGCCGTTCGCCAGGGCGCGCCGGCCCAGACCTTCGAGGAGATGCTGACCACCCCGACGAATGTGAGCTGCAGCGGACGCACGACGTCGAGCGGACAGTCGGGAGCGGTCCTTCGCTCGCTGCTGGGCGCGAAGTTCAATCTGGTCTGCGGCTATGACAGCGCGACCGCCAGCATCCTCGCGGTCTTCCGCGGCGAGGCCGACGCGACCAGCACGGTGTGGACCAACTGGTCCGTCAACTACGAGCAGCAGCTCGAGGCCGGAGAAATCAAGCCGGTCGTCCAGTTCGGCCTGAAGCGCCTGCCCGACCTGTCGGACGTTCCGACCGCGATGGAGCTGACGGACGATCCGGCGAAGAAGCAGGCGCTCGCGCTGTTCGGCGCCG
>JAJUFW010000526.1 GCA_029263555.1 Alphaproteobacteria bacterium | reverse complement strand
CGCAGCAGCTCATCCTCGCCGAAGCCCGGCGCGGTCACGAGGCCGGTCAGGCGCGGCCTGCCTTCGGTCAGGGTGCCGGTCTTGTCGACGACCAGCGTGTCGACCTTCTCGAACCGCTCCAGCGCCTGCGCGTCGCGGATCAGGATGCCGGTCCGGGCGCCGCAGCCGATGCCGACCATGACCGACATGGGCGTGGCGAGGCCGAGCGCGCAGGGGCAGGCGATGATGAGGACCGAAACCGCTGCGACCACCGCATGGGCGAGGGCAGGCGGGGGACCCCAGGTCAGCCAGGCGGCGAAGGCCAGGATCGCCACGGCGATGACCGACGGCACGAACCATGCCGAAACCGCGTCGGCCAGGCGCTGGATGGGGGCCCGGCTGCGCTGCGCCTCCGCCACCATGGCGACGATCCGCGACAGCATGGTGTCGGCGCCGATCTTCTCGGCCCGGATGATCAGCGCGCCCGCCCGGTTGATCGTGCCGCCGATGACGGCCGATCCCGGCGCCTTGGCGGCCGGCATGCTTTCGCCGGTGATCATGGATTCGTCGACATGGCCTTCGCCCTCCAGCACCGTCCCGTCCACGGGCACGGCGTCGCCGGGGCGGACCCGAAGCCGGTCCCCTTCCCGGATGGCGTCGAGGGGGATTTCCTCGTCGCTTCCGTCGTTCCGGATCCGACGGGCGGTCTTCGGCGCCAGGTCCAGAAGCGCGCGAATGGCGCCGCCCGTCCGCTCGCGTGCGCGAAGCTCCAGGACCTGGCCCAGGAGCACCAGCACGGTGATGACCGCGGCCGCCTCGAAATAGACCGGCATCCGGTCTTCTCCGTCACGGAAGGTCGGCGGGAACAGGCCCGGGGCGATGGTGGCGACCAGGCTGAACAGATAGGCCGTGAGCACGCCGAGCGCGATCAGCGAGAACATGTTGAGCCGCCGCCTGGCGAAGGATTGCCAGCCGCGTTCCAGAAGCGGCCATCCGGCCCAGGCGACGACGGGCGTGGCAAGGGCAAGCTGCAGCCAGGGACCGAAGCGTCCGGCCGCCGGATGAAGGCCCAGGCCCGCCAGCAAATGGCCGCCCATTTCCAGAACCGCGAGCGGCAGGGCGAAGGCGGCTCCGATCCAGAACCGGCGGGTCATGTCCCGGAGTTCCGGATCGGGACCGGTCCGGACCTGCGGGATCTCCGGCTCCAGGGCCATGCCGCAGATGGGGCAGTTGCCGGGCTCCGGCCGTCGGATTTCGGGATGCATCGGGCAGGTGTAGACGGCCCCTTTCGGCGTCCCCCCGGCGGATCCGGCGTGCTCGCCGGATCCGGGCTCCAGATAGTCTTCGGGCGAGGCGACGAACCGGGCGCGACAAGAGGCCGAGCAGAAATGATAGGTCCTCCCGCCGAAGGCGGCCCGATGCGGAGAGCGTTCCGGGTCCACGGCCATGCCGCAGACCGGGTCGGTCGCTTTCCGGTGGCGGGCGTCATGAGCAACGCGGGCATCGCGGGCGGTCATCGGATTTCTCTCCCGGATACGGGGTGCGTCCTTCTGAACGGATCAGGGGGCCGGCAGGCTCGACTTTCAGGGGCACGCCTGGAAACATGGGGACCGGTCTCGCGCCGGGCCGGCCAGGGTGCGCCCGGCGCGAAAGCGGAACAGGACCGGAGACGAACTCATGTCCGACGTGCCGACCAGCGGCGGCGAAGCCTCCGCCGCAAAGGCCGGTCTCACGGCCGAAGCGCAGGCATCCATCGACGCGCTCGGGATCCTCACCCGCCGACGGATCGAGGCCGAGATCATCAAGCCGATCTACGAGGAAATGGTTGCCCGCTTCGGCCGGGACGAGGCCAGGGCCGTGCTGCGCGCCGCCGTCACCAAGGCCGCGGTCGAGGCGGGCCGCCGGTATGCCGAACGGGCGGGCGGGAAGACCGACCTCGAAGGTTTCGCTGCGCTTCTGCCCCAATGGCAGCAGGACGGGGCGCTCGAGGTCGAGGTCCTGGAGCGGAGCGGGAACCGATTCGACTACGACGTGACCCGCTGCCGTTATGCAGAGATGTACCGGGAAATGGGGCTGGCGGAGATCGGCGACATCCTGTCCTGTCAGCGCGACGGGACCTTTTGCCAGGGCTACGACCCCCGCATCACTCTCGACCGCACGACGACGATCATGCAGGGTGCCCGACGCTGCGACTTCCGCTACCGCATGGCCGGGAAACCGGAATAGCGGCGGCGCCTCAGATCATGGGCAGATATCGCGGCGGCGGTCCGGCCGGGAAAGTCCGGTCCAGGCGGTCGAGCTCCGCTTGCGAGAGATCGAGCGCGCCGGTCCCGGCATTCTCGGCCGCGTGGTCCGGATCAGCCGCCTTCGGAATGACGAACACGGACGGGTGGCGCAGCAGGAAGCGCAGCGCGACCTGGCGCGGCGTCGCGCCGTGGGCGTCCGCGATCTCCTGAAGCACTCGGCCCGCGGCGGACTCCGGGCGAGGGAAGCTGCCATGCCCGTAGGGGCTGTAGGCCACGACGGCGACCCCGTGCCGTTCGCACCAGGGCAGGACCGCGTGCTCGATCGCGCGCTCGCCCGGGTGGTAGAGCACCTGGTTGCAGGCGATCCGCCCGTCGCCCGCAATCGACCGGATCTCCTCCAGGTCGGACGCGTCGAAATTGCTGACGCCCCAGGAGAGGATCTTGCCCTCGCGCACCAGGCGCTCGAACGCGTCGATCGTCTCCCCCAGGGG
>JAJUFW010000631.1 GCA_029263555.1 Alphaproteobacteria bacterium | reverse complement strand
TGCAGCGGGTCGTAGAGATGGGCGACCGACTCGTCGCCCCGGTCGATCGCCAGCGTATACTGGATCAGGTCGTTGGTTCCGAGCGCGAAGAAGTCGGCGGACTGGGCCAGCGCGTCCGCGCCCAGCGCCGCCGCCGGCACCTCGATCATCACGCCCAGCGGCGGCAGCGGGTCGGCGAAGGGAACCCGCCGGCGCTTCAGGCGTCGCGCGACCAGGGACAGGGCGGCCCGCACAGCCCGCACCTCGGCCGGCGAGGTGATCATCGGCAGCAGGATTCGGATCGGGCCATGGGCGCCGGCGCGCAGGATGGCCGCGAGCTGGGTGTCCAGGATCTTCGGTTCCCGAAGGCTGAGCCGGATCGCCCTCAAACCCAAGGCCGGGTTCGCGCATTCGGTAAAGTGGCGGCCAAGCGCGGTCGCCAGCTTCTCGCCGCCGACGTCGAGCGTGCGGATGGTGACCGGGCGGCCGCCCATCCCGGCCACGATCTCCCGCAGGACCCTGTACTGCTCTTCCTCCGACGGCAGGTCGGCCCGGTTCATGAACATGAACTCGGTGCGCAGAAGGCCGATGCCGTCGGCCCCGACCGAACGCGCCGTATCCACCTCGCGTGGGAGCTCCACATTGGCCATCAGCCGGATCTCCACCCCGTCGCGGGTCACGGCCGGCAGGTCGATCAGGGTCTTCAGCTGCTCGCGGTCGGCCGCCAGCATCTCCTGCCGGGCCTGATACTCGGCGAGCGTCGCGGCCGACGGCTCGATGATGATCTCGCCCGCCGTCCCGTCGACGATCACCGTCTGGCCCGAACGGACGCCGCGGAGCAATCCCGCGACGCCCAGCACCGCCGGCAGGCCGAGCGAGCGCGCCATGATCGCCGTGTGGCCCTCCGCGCCGCCCAGCGCCGTGCAGAATCCGGCCACCCGGCGCGGATCCATGAGCGCGGTATCGGCCGGGGTCATCTCCTCTGCAATCAGGATGCTGCCGTCGGGGGTGCCGCTGAAGGTCTGGAAGGGGCGCTCGGTCAGGTTCCGGATCAGCCTTCCGCCGACTTCCCGGATATCCTGGATGCGGGCTGCCAGATAGGCGTCGTCCATCGCCCCGAAATGATGGGCGATCTCCGCGATCTCGCTCTGGACCGCGTATTCTGCATTCACCCCGTCCTCGGCGATCCGGCGCTCCACTCCGCGGATCAGGCGCGATCCGGTGAGGATCGCGGCGTGCGCCTCGAGAAGATAGGTGATCTCTTCGGCCGCTGCCTCCGGCAGGGCGGCGGCCTTGGCCTGCAGCTTCTTGATCTGACGCCGGGACTTGGCAACGGCCTCGGAGAAGCGCGACAGCTCCGCCCCGGCCTCGGCGGCGGGCACGACATATTCCGGGACCGGCACGAAGCCGGCATCGACCACATGGGCCGGACCGATGGCGATCCCCGGCGACACGCCCAGCCCGCGCAACACCGTCTCCGCCCGGGTCGGGGCTCTGGACTGGTCCGCTTCGGGCGGTGGCGTGCCGGGCTTGTCAATCTTCATCGAACTTGCGTGCGATCAATTCCTGCAGGGCGTCGAGCGCGGCGGAGGCGTCCCGGCCCTCGGCGGTCAGCGTGATCATGGCGCCCGGACCGGCCGACAGCATCATCAGCCCCATGATGCTGTCGCCGCCGACCTCCATGCCGCTCCGCGCCACCTTGACGCGCGCGTCGAATTGGGCGGCCAGCTTCACGAACTTGGCGGCGGCGCGGGCATGAAGCCCGCGGCGGTTGAGGATGGCGACCTCCCGCTGCGCCGGTGGCCGCTCGGGCCGGGCGGGCGTATCCGCGTCCATCATTTCCCTTCCGCCAGCAAGCTGGACGCGACGTTGATGTATTTCTGGCCGGCTTCCCGGGCATGGCGCACCGCCAGGGCCAGCGGCTCGGCGTGCCGGACGGAGGCGAGCTTGATCAGCATCGGCAGATTGATGCCGGCAATGACCTCGACCTTGGCCTTGTCCATGATCGAGATCGCGAGGTTCGACGGGGTGCCCCCGAACATGTCGGTCAACAGCACCACGCCGCCGCCGTCGTCGACCCGGGCGACCTTCTCCAGGATCTCCAGGCGGCGCTGCTCCATGTCGTCCTCGGGCCCGATGCAGACTGTCTC
>JAJUFW010000347.1 GCA_029263555.1 Alphaproteobacteria bacterium | reverse complement strand
GGGCACCGCGGCAGCTTCCTCAAGCCCTTCGAGGAGTCCCTGGTCGGCACCATGGCGCTGGTGCCGCAGATGGCCGATGCGCTGGACCTGCCGGTCATTGCGGCCGGCGGCATCATGGACGGCCGCGGCGTGGCGGCGGCGCTGACGCTCGGCGCGGCCGGGGCGCAGCTCGGCACCGCCTTCCTGGGCTGCCCGGAAAGCGGGGCCAGCCCCGCCCACAAGGAACTGCTGGCGACGACGGCGGACGACGGCACGATGCTCACGCGCGCCTATTCCGGCCGGCCGGCGCGGGGAATCGCCAACCGCTTCATGCGCGAGATGGCGGAGCGGGAGGCCGAGATCGCGCCCTATCCCCTGCAGCAGGCGCTGATGGCCGATATCCGGCGGGCCGCCGCCGCGGCCGGTCGCACGGAGCTTTTGTCCTTCTGGGCGGGGCAGGGGGCGTCGCTTGCCCGCCGGCTGCCGGCCGGGGACCTGGTCGGTGCCCTGGTCGCCGAGACGCGGGCGGCGCTGTCGCCGCTGGCATCGGCTGCCGGCCGGGGCTAGGGTGGGCGCAGCCCGGGGACCGGAACCCCGGATCCGGCGCGCCGCCGCTTTCCCGATCACCTATATCATCTGTTGACATGACCCCATCCGCGCGCATCCAGGCGTCGATCGAACTGCTCGATGCCGTCTTCACCACGCCACGGCCCGCCGACGGCGTCGTCTCCGCCTTCTTCCGGGGGCGGCGCTACATCGGCTCGGGCGACCGGGCGGATATCTCCGAACGCGTCTATGGGGTGCTGCGCCATCATGCCCGGCTGGGATGGTGGCTGGAACGGGTGGGCCACCCGCCCGTCGGCGCGCGGCCGCGCATCGTCGCCTGGCTGATCCTGGGCGAGGGGAAGGGGACGAAGGATCTGGGCCGCCTTTTCAACGGCGACCGCTACGCCCCGGCGCCTTTGACCGAAGCCGAGCAGGCCATCGTCCGGGCGCTGAAGGACCAGCCCCTCGACAGTCCGGAAATGCCGCCCTCGGTCCGGACCGAATGCCCCGAATGGGCGGCCGGGCCGCTGGCGCGGGCCTTCGGCCACCGCTTCGACGAGGAACTGGCCGCTCTCCTGTCCCCGGCGCCCCTGGACATCCGCGTGAACGAACTGAAGAGCGACCGGGCCGAGGTCATTAAATCTTTGGGGGCCGCCGGCATTGCGGCCCGGCCGACCCGCTATTCGCCGATCGGCCTGCGCGTCGAGGGGCGTCCGCCGCTGGCCGGACACACCCTGTTCCGGGCCGGGGTCATCGAGGTGCAGGACGAGGGCTCGCAGATTCTGGCGCTTCTGGCCGATGCCCGGCCGGGCGCGCAGGTCGTCGATTTCTGCGCCGGCGCCGGCGGCAAGGCGTTGGCCATGGCCGCCAGGATGCAGGGCAAGGGCCGGATCGTCGCCTGCGACGTGTCCGAAGGCCGGCTGATCCGGGCGAAGGAGCGGATCCGGCGCGCCGGCGTCGACAATATCGAACCGAAGCCGCTGTCGTCCGAGCGGGACAAGTGGGTGAAGCGGCACAAGGGCAAGTTCGACCGGGTGCTGATCGACGCCCCGTGCAGCGGCACGGGCGCCTGGCGGCGCAACCCGGACGCGCGCTGGCGCGACACCGACCTCGCGGCGCTGACGGCGCTTCAGGCCCGGATCCTGGAGAGCGCCAGCCGTCTCGCCCGGCCGGGCGGCCGCGTCGTCTACGCGACCTGCTCGCTCCTGCCGGACGAGAACGAGGACCGGGTCGCCGCCTTCCTCGAGGCGCATCCCGAATTTCGGGTCGTCCCGGTCGGGGAGGTCTGGGCGGAAACCGTCGGCGGCCCATGCCCGATGGAGGGGCCCTTCCTGCGCCTGAGCCCGGCGCAGCACCGGACCGACGGGTTCTTCGCCGCCATCCTGGAACGGACGGACGGGCAGCCCGGGGAGGCGCCGCCCGCATGACCGACCGGTATCTCGTCCGCCGTGCCCTGGTCGTCGACGCCCCGGCCATCGCCCGGGTCCACGTCCAGGCCTGGCGCGAGAGCTACCGCGGCATCGTCTCGCCCCGGACCCTGGACGGTCTTTCGGTCGAGCGGCGGGCGATCGGCCATGCCCGCCGGATCGCCGAACCCGTGGACGAAACCCCGACCTATGTCGCGGTCGAGCCGGGCGCCGGGGTCGTGGGCTTCGCCGTCTGCGGGCCCGGCCGGGCGGGGCCGGAGGGCTATGAGGGCGAGTTCCATGCGATCTACCTGCTGGACCGCGCGAAGGGACAGGGGCTGGGGCGCCGGCTGATGACGCGCATGGCGGCCTGGCTGGTCGGCCACGACTTCCGTTCGGCCTTCGTCCTGGTCCTGAAGGACAACCATCCGGCCCGGCGCTTCTATGAACGGCTGGGCGGGGAGCTCTGCTACGAGTCACCCTTCTCGCTGGACGGCGAAATGCTGGTCGAGGTGGGCTATGGCTGGCGCGACCTGTCGCGCTTTCTTGACGCCGGGCCGCCGCCGGCGGCGAGCAGCCTGGACCTGCCGCCCCGCGATGGCTGACATGCGAAGGCCGGCAGCCCGCTTGTATCATAAGGGCCGCCGGGATAGCTTGCGCCCTTCCCAGAGATCCGCCAGGCCGCCTGCCATGACCACCGCGCCCGATTCCGTCCGACAGCATCACGACCGCATCCTGATCCTGGATTTCGGCAGCCAGGTGACCCAGCTCATCGCCCGCCGGGTCCGCGAATGCGGCGTCTATTGCGAGATCTGGCCGTTCAACAATGCCGACGAAGCCCGCATCCGGGAATTCGCGCCCAGGGGCGTGATCCTTTCGGGCGGCCCGGCCTCGGTTACGGAGGACGCAACGCCGCGCGCCCCGCAGGCGGTGTTCGAAATGGGGCTGCCGGTGCTCGGCATCTGCTACGGCCAGCAGACCATGTGCGCCCAGCTGGGCGGGCAGGTCGAATCCTCCGACCATCGGGAATTCGGGCGCGCCTTCCTCGACATCCGCGAAAGCTGCGCCCTGTTCGACGGGCTCTGGGCCCCGGACAGCCGGGAGCAGGTGTGGATGAGCCATGGCGACCGCGTGGTGCGGCTGCCGGACGGCTTCCGCGTCGTCGCCACCAGCGAGAACGCCCCCTTCGCGGCGATCGCCGACGACCGGCGGCGCTTCTACGGCGTCCAGTTCCATCCGGAGGTGGTGCACACGCCGCACGGCAAGGAGCTGCTGGAGAACTTCGTGCGCAAGGTCGCCGGCTGCAGCGGCGACTGGACCATGGCGGCGTTCCGGGAGGAGGCGATCGCCAAGATCCGCGTCCAGGTCGGCGGGGGCAAGGTGATCTGCGGCCTGTCAGGCGGGGTCGACAGCTCGGTCGCGGCGCTGCTGCTGCATGAGGCGATCGGCGACCAGCTCACCTGCATCTTCGTGGACACGGGGCTCCTGCGCGCCGGGGAGGCGGAGCAGGTGGTCGGCATGTTCCGCGAACACTACAACATCCCGCTCATCCACAAGGACGCGACCGACCTTTTCCTGGGCGAGCTCGAGGGCGTGACCGATCCCGAGCAGAAGCGCAAGATCATCGGCCGCCTGTTCATCGAGGTCTTCGACGGCGAGGCCGCCAAGATCGGCGGCGCCGAATTCCTGGCCCAGGGCACGCTCTATCCCGACGTGATCGAGAGCGTGTCCTTCGCCGGCGGCCCCAGCGTGACGATCAAGAGCCATCACAATGTCGGCGGCCTGCCGGAGCGGATGAAGCTGAAGCTGGTCGAACCCCTGCGCGAGCTGTTCAAGGACGAGGTCCGCGCGCTCGGCAAGGAACTCGGCCTGCCGGATCACTTCATCGAGCGCCACCCGTTCCCGGGTCCGGGCCTCGCCATCCGCTGCCCGGGCGTCATCACCCGCGAGAAGCTGGAGATCCTGCGCGAGGCGGATGCGATCTACCTCGACGAGATCCGCAAGGCTGGCCTCTACAACACCATCTGGCAGGCGTTCGCCGTGCTGCTTCCGGTCCAGACCGTGGGCGTGATGGTCGATGGCCGCACCTATGAGTTCGTCTGCGCGCTGCGCGCGGTGACCTCGGTCGACGGCATGACCGCCGACTTCTACCACTTCGACATGGAATTC